>JBDHBK010000188.1:0-6133 GCA_039592635.1 Gemmatimonadota bacterium | reverse complement strand
AGCCAACCGCGCATCCCTCCTGTCCGTCAGCCGACCCGGACGATCTGGCTCCGGGCCGAGCCCACGGAGACCAGGCGAATCGGCACCTCTGCCACCGTCTCGATGCGCTTCAGATAGTGACGCGCGGCCTCCGGGAGCTCGTCCCAGGACCGGCAGGAGCCGGTATCTGCCTTCCACCCGGCTTCCTTCTCGTAGACCGGGCGCACCCGTTCGATGTCCGCGGCACGCTCGGGGAAGTTCGCCGTGGCGACCCCATCAAGCTGGTACCCGACGCCGAGCAACACCTCGTCGAACGAGTCCAGGACGTCGAGCTTCGTCACGGCGAGTCCCGTGAGGCCGTTCACGCCCGCCGCGTGCCGAACGATGACGCCGTCGAACCAGCCCGGTCGCCGCGGCCTTCCCGTGGTCGCACCGAACTCGGCGCCCAGGTTGCGGAGCCGGTCCGCCTCGTCGCCCTCCAGCTCGGTGGGAAACGGGCCCGCGCCCACTCGCGTCGTGTACGCCTTGACCACTCCGAGGACCTCGTCGATCAGGGTCGGGCCGATTCCGACTCCCGCCGCCGCCCCGCCCGCCGTCGTCGTGGAAGAGGTGACGAACGGGTAGGTGCCGTGGTCCACGTCGAGCAGCGATCCCTGCGCACCCTCGAGCAGGACGTTGCCGCCGCGAGCGAGTTCATCTCGGATCTCCTCGCCCGAGTCCGTTCCGAGGGCCAGGATTCGCGGCGTCAGCGCGGCGAGGCCGGACATGACCGCCTCCGAGTCGGCCCTCTCTTCGACGCCGTAGTAATCCAGAATCGCGTTGGCCGCGGCGGCACCTTCACACACCACCCTCCAGCAGTAGTCCTGATCGGCGAGGTCGCACACTCGTAACCCGTTCCGGGAGATCTTGTCCCGGTACGCAGGACCGATCCCTCGCTTCGTGGTTCCGATCTTGCCGGCGCCCTTGGCCGCTTCCTTCGCTCCGTCGAGCTGCTTGTGATACGGAAGCACCAGGTGAGCGCGCCTCGAAACCCCGAGGCGATCCTCGATGTCGACGCCGCGGGACTGCAGCATCTCGATCTCGTCGATCAGCGTCTTCGGATCGAGGACCACGCCGTTCCCCAGGACGCACCGCACATCCGGGTACAGGGCGCCGGATGGAATCAGGTGGAGGATGAACTCGTCCTCGTCCACCAGCACGGTGTGGCCCGCGTTCGCGCCCCCCTGGTACCTGGCCACCAGGGTGGCCTGTTCGGCCAGCACGTCCCAGCACAACACACCGCGTCTTGTCGTCGAACAATTGTGGCTCCCGCCCGAAGGGCTGGTTGGTCAGATGCTTTGAGGTTGTCCGGGCGCAAAGCCCGCACGTTCCAGGGCCCCGACAACTTCTTCCCGCTCCCGGACCGTCGCGGGAAGGAGCGGTGGGCGGGGAGGGCCGCCTGCCATTCCGAGCAGATCGAGGCCGTATTTCACACCCGGCACACCGGTGCCGGCTACCACTCTCTTGTGCAGCGGTCCGATACGCTCCTGCAGACGTCCAGCTTCGACTGAGCGACCAGTCATGAACGTGCGGTACAACTCGCAGGCGGCTCCCGTGGCGAGCAGACCGACCGCGATGATACCGCCGCGCGCCCCGATCTCTAGCCCGGAATACAACAGCGTTCCGGCGCCCACGACCACCGTGCCGCGCTCACCCACCGCCTCACACACCGCCCCGAGGTTGTGAATGTCGCCGGACGAGTCCTTGATGCCTGCGATGTTGTCGTGGCGCATCAGCTCCCCCGCCAGCTCCGGCACCACGTCCACCGGCACGAACTTGGGCACGTGATACAGGATCACCGGTACGGGAGAGGCGTCCGCCACGGCCAGGAAGTAGGTGCGAATCGCCTCCGGCGACATGCGGCCGCGATAGTAGGAGGGCGGCTTCACCAGTACCGCGTCCGCTCCCTCGCGGGCCGCCAGGTCGCAAAGTCGAATCGTCGCACGCGTGGACTCGGCACCTGTCCCGGCGATCAGCGCCATTCCATCAAGGCGCGTGCGGGCGCCGCATGCCACCAGCGACAGGAGTTCGTTTTCGTCGAGAAGGGCCTGCTCGCCCGTAGATCCGCCGACGACCAGGCCGGCGATCGGATGAGAACACCAACCCCGGATGTTCGCCGCGAACGCTTCGAGGTCGGGATCCCCGGTCGCGGCGTCGAACGGTGTGGTGACCGGAAGGAAGATCCCGTCCAGGTTCACAGGACGACATCTCCGCGCGTCGGATCCGGGGCGGCTCCACCCAGCGTCTGCATGGCCAATTCGAAGTCACTCGGGCTGGGGGCCGCCGTTCGGGCCACCTCGTAGTCGACCATGCCCGACTGCACCAACTCCTGCAGGTGCTGCTGGAACGACTGCATCCCGTAGGCTTCACGGCCGCTCTCCATGAGGCCCATGATCTCTTCGACGTCCTTGAGGTTGAGAATACAGTCGCGGACGGCGCCAGTGACCCTGAGGATCTCGACCGCGGGAATCTGGCGGTCCGTGTCCCGCCGGGGAAGCAACCGCTGCGCGATGACCGCCTGGAGCGCGTCAGCCAGCCGTATGCGGGCCATCTCGCGCTCTTCCTCGGGAAACGCCGCGAGAACGTAGTTGATTGCCCCGATGGCGCTCGGTGTGGGAAGGGTGGAGATCACCAGCTGCCCCAGCTCCGCGGCCCGCAAAGCGGTGCCAATCGTGGCTCGATCCCTCATCTCACCGATCAGGATGACGTCGGGGTCCTGCCGGAGCGCCGCGCGCAGGCCGGAGTGGAAGGACGCAGTGTCCACGCCGACCTCGCGTTGGGTGACGGTGCTGACGTCTTCCGAATGCAGATACTCGATCGGATCCTCGAGCGTGATGATGTGCTTCTTGTGGCGCTCGTTGATCCACTGAATCATCGCCGCCTGCGTGGTGCTCTTGCCGGTCCCCACCGCCCCGGTGACCAGCACCAGGCCATGCTCGGTCTCCGCGATCTCGCCCAGCGTCATCGGCAGGGAGAGCTCCTCCAGCGTCGGGACCTTCAGCGGGATGACTCGCATGACGACCATGACGGAACCGCGCTGTCGCGAGATGTTGATCCGGAATCGCCCCACGCCCTTGAGTCCCCACGAGGTGTCGTAGTCGCGGATCTCCTCGAAGCGCTCCCGGTCCTTCTCGCTGCTGATCAGCTTCAGCGCGATCTTCAGTGTCTCTTCCTCCGTGAACACCTGGTTCGAGAGCTTGACGATCTTGCCCTCGATCCGGGCCCGAAGGACGTCACCGGCCTTGATGTGGATGACGCTGGCTCCACGGTCGACCGCTGCCTGGATCAGTCTCTGCACTTAGTAGCCCCGTGTCTTGTCCACCACGTTCTCCATCCGGCCGCCCGCCAGGTAGTGCCCGATGTTGCGCACCATCAGATCCGTCTCCCGCTCCCAGAACCGGGGTGAAATCGCGCCCGCGTGCGGCGTGATCAGCACGTTGTCGAGGGCCCGGAGAGGACTGTCGGCCGGAAGCGGCTCCTCGCGGAACACGTCCAGGGCCGCGCCACGGATTCTCTTTGAACCGAGCGCGTCGACGAGCGCGTCCTCGTCCACAATGCCACCTCGGGACAGGTTCAACAAGACGCTGTCGGGACGCATGCAGCCAAGTTCGAAAGCCCCGATCAAACCAGTGGTCACCGACGTCTCCGGGAGGCTCAGGACGACGTAATGGCTGCGCTCCAGCACCTCGCCGAGTCCCTCGGGGCCGAAGCTCTCGTCCGCTCCCTCCGGCAGGCCGTCCGCGGACCGGGACCGGACGGCGAGGACCCGCATGCCGAGCGCTTTCGCCCGGCGGCCTACGGAGCGACCGATACCACCGTAGCCGACGATTCCGATCGTGCTGCCGGCGACCTCGCGCTGCGGGTGCCCGAAGGCCGCCATCTCGTCGTACGGCCACCTGCGCGACCTCGCGCCCCGCTCTGCGACATCGAAGCCGCGGGCGAAGTAGAACACCGCCGCCATCGTCCACTCGGCCAGCGGCTCGCCGTAGATACCGGCGGAGTTGGTGAGGATGACGTCACTCTCACGCATCTCCGGGAACAGCGAGGCCCGGGCGCCGGCCGCTGCGGAGTGCACCCAGCGCAAATGCGGAGCGGCCCTGAACAACTCGGGCGAGATGCCGAACCCGAAGTAGATCTCCGCATCCGCGATGGCGTCGAGTGCAGCCGGGGGGATCTCGCGGCTTCCGTCGCCGCCGGCGAACGTGAACTCGCGGACCACGTCCACGGCCCAACCCGGCCCCAGCGCCTCCCGGAGTGCCAGGACGGTGGACTCGGGCATGGACCAGGTGGGATACCGGTCCGAGTGCATCCAGGCGACGAGTCGGCGCGGAGTGTCCGTCATGTCTCGTTTCGCGTCCGGTGATCGTATGCTTCGAGTCGCCGCTTGCTCAGGACTCGTGCCGCTCGAGGCCCATGCGCTCGTAGACATCCCCGAGCGTCACGGATGCGATGGCTCGAGCTCTCCTCGCGCCTTCATGCAGAATCTCGCGCACGCGTTCCGGGTGCGCCCGCAGCTCGGCGGCCCTTTCCTGAATTGGCGCCAGCTCGGCCGCCATGTTGGCCGTAAGCCTCTTCTTGCAGTCCACGCAACCGATCCCGGCCGTCCGGCACAGCCCGTCGATCTCCGTCCGTTCTTCTTCCGACGTGAAGAAGCCATGCAGGGAGAACACGTTGCACACATCCGGGTTGCCGGGATCGTCTCGCCGTACGCGGGCCGGGTCTGTGACGGCGGTGCGGATCACCGACCATAACTCCTCTTCACCCGCCAGGAGCGGGATCACGTTGTTCTGCGACTTGGACATCTTCGACGCGCCGTCGAGGCCGAGGATGCGCTTCCCTCCCCCGATCAGGGCTTGTGGCTCGGGAAAATACTCACCAAACCGGCCGTTCCAACGTCGCGCAATCTCGCGCGTGAGCTCGAGGTGCTGGGCCTGGTCTTCTCCGACTGGAACGCGATCAGCCAGGTACAGCAGAATGTCCGCCGCCTGCAGGACCGGGTAGTTGAGGAGCCCCGCGTTTATGGTGTCGACGCGCCCCGACTTGTCCTTGAACTGCGTCATCCGCGACAACTCGCCGAGCGGCGTCACCGTGTTCAGCAGCCACTGAAGCTCCGCGTGCTCCGGGACCGCGGACTGGACGAACAGAGTGCAACGCTCGGGATCGAGGCCCGAAGCCAGCACCCCGATGGCCAGGTCGTGAATCCGCTGCTGCAGCTCGGACGGCTCGTACGGAATCGTCACGGCGTGGAGGTCTACGATGCAGTAAACGCAGTCGTAGGTCTCCGTGAGAGCCACCCAGTTCTTGATGGCGCCCAGGTAGTTGCCGATATGGAGCTCGCCGGACGGTTGGATTCCGCTGAAGACGCGGCTCTTGCCCTGAGTCATGTAGGACTGTCTGATTCGGGTACGAAGTGCCCGGAGGATGCGGATTCCGGGCACCGTCCGGTGGAACGCCGGAACGTAGCCGAGCCCGAAACCCCGAGCAAGCGAGCGAGTCGTTGACTGATCAGCCGGCGGAATCCCTTCCGATGACCGACGAAAGCCTCCTGGAGACGGCGCGGCGGGCGGCAGCCAGGGCGGCCTCGGTGCAAAGCGACGCTCGTGGAACGGTCGACCCCGTGAACTGGACCGTGAAAGGAAGATCCGACTTCGTGACGGAGGTCGACCGGGAGTCGGAGCGCGTCATCGTGCAGACGCTGCTCGAGGTGTTTCCCGACCACCGGGTTCTCGCGGAGGAAGGCACGGAGAACGAGTCGGATGGTGAGCGACCGCCGGCCCTGTGGATCATCGACCCGCTGGACGGAACGACGAACTGGCTGCACGGCTATCCGGAATACGCGGTGTCGATCGCCGCGCAGGACGCGGATGGCCTCAAGGCGGCGGTGGTCCTGAATTCTGCGACCGGCGAGCTGTTCGAGGCCACGCGCGACGGCGGCGCCCGGAAAGATGGCAAGGATATCCGGGTGTCGGATATGGACGACCTCGACCTCGCGCTCGTCGGCACGGGCTTCCCGTTCAAGAAGCTGAATGTGCTGCCCGCGTACCTGGAGACGCTGTCCCGCGTACTGCGCTCCACCGCCGGCATCCGCCGATCGGGGGCGGCTGCGCTCGACCTG
>JBDHBK010000187.1:0-4904 GCA_039592635.1 Gemmatimonadota bacterium | reverse complement strand
TTCAACGAGCCGGACGGATAGAATCTCGTCCATCCAGACCTCGGTCGAGAGGCCCGCCGCGCGGAGCAGAACGGCCACGGCCAGGCCGAAGGCCAGGACCCAACGCCAGCTTCCGGTTTCACTGTCGCTCATTGGAAGGTCCTCTCCGGTCGCCTGCCCTCCACGCGCTCGCGCCGGCCTACCGATTCAGTACCCATATGGAAGCGTTCAGCACGGTGGCAAATGTCACCCACGCCCAGTACGGCAGCATGAAGACGGCCGCGCGCACAGACACCTGCCGGAAGGCGCGGATCGTCAGCCCAATGGCCACCCACAGGAGAAGGATGTCCACCAGTGCCGCACCGGGCCACCGCAACCCGAAGAACAGGACCGACCACAGAGCGTTCAACGCGAGCTGGACGGCGAAGAGTGTCAGGGGAGTGCGAACCGGCACTTCTCCCTGCCGCCGCCATACCCACCACAACGCGATCCCCATCATGATGTAGAGGACGGTCCACGCCGGGCCAAAGACCCAGTCCGGGGGCGTAAACGAGGGTTTGACCAGCGACGGATACCAATCCTGCACCCCGGCGGCCGTCGCCAGACCCGAGCCGGCGCCGACGGCCAGCGGAGCTGCGAGGGCCACCAACAACCTGCGGTAGACCTTCATTTGCCCACTCCAGCGGAGGGTCTTGGTGTCGTCAACTCAGCACCCGTGCCAGGTACGCCTTGAGACGGGTCCAGGCGTCCGCAGCCGGCGCCGCGGCCGTCTCGGGGTCTCGATCCACCCACAGCCAGAAGCCATGGTTGACGTCATCGTAGATGTGGATGTCGTTCTCGACACCGGCCGTGCGCAAGGCCTCGGCGAACCGGTTCACCTGGTCGGGGGGAATTCCGCCATCCAATTCGGCGAACGTGCCGTAGACGGGGTGGTCGATCGAAGCCAGCACGTCCGGGTCCTCGATCAGACGACCGTAGAAGATCGCCGTTCCCTCGTGGCTTTCTCCGCCGAGCGCGAAGCTGAGCGCTACTCCGCCCCCGAAGCACCAGCCCATCGCCGCGACTTTGCCCGTCACGTCAGCCCGGCCTCTCAGGTAGCTCACCGCCGCATCCAGGTTCGCGATGACCCGATCGGGATCGGCCTGGGCCTCCTGCATCAAGGCCATATTCTCGTCACGGTTGGTACCGATCTGACCACTGTACATGTCAGCCGCCAGGGCCACGTAGCCTTCGTCGGCCAGGGCATCGGCTACCTGCCGCACTCGATCGACGAGACCGTTCCACTCATGGATCAGGATCACGGCCGGGAAAGGACCCTCGCCATCCGGGGTGACGACATAGCCGACCGTGGACGGATCAGGGTCGAAGTAGGCGAGGTCCTCGCCCCTCGGCGGAGCCGCTTCTCCCAGAATCGCGGCGGGAATCTCCGACTCCTGGGCCGACGCGGCCTCGGTATCGGCGGCGGCCGCTTTCGGATCCGCGTTCGCATCCTCACCGGCGCATGCCGAGACGGTCGCGATCGCAGCCGCGAAAGCGGCAGCCAGGAACCCGTACTTCGTCTTCCGAATCTCCACGAACACCCTCCACTCAGTGGTCAGTCAGCCGGCCGTGTGCGCGTCGTGACACTCCCGGCCCGAACGCCCCACCATAATCGCACCCCCACTCTCGCGTAAGTTCGCCCGCTTCCGGTCGCCCTACTTGGCATTCGCGTGTGGGGGGGACAGCTTACAGGCCGCGCAGCAGGAGCGTGGGGAGTTCACGACCGCGACCGACACCTGGAATGGACTGCATATGACGAACGACGAAGACAGGAAGCCCGTGGATTTCATCCGCTCGAAGGTGGAGGCGGATCTCGCGTCCGGGAAGTACGGTGGGCGCGTGGCCACTCGCTTCCCGCCGGAGCCCAACGGATACCTGCACATCGGGCACAGCAAGGCGATCTGGATCAGCTACGGTATCGCCCAGGAATTCGGGGGAACGTTCAACCTGCGCTTCGACGACACGAACCCGACGGGCGAGAACCAGAGCTACGCCGACGCCATCGTCGAGGACATGCGTTGGCTGGGAGTGGATTGGGAGGACCGGCTGTTCTACGCTTCCGACTACTTCGAGCAGTTGTACGAGTGGGGCGAACAGCTGATCCGGGACGGCAAGGCATATATCGACAGCTCCAGCGAGGCCGAGATCCGTGAGTACCGCGGTACGGTCACGGAGCCCGGCCGCAACAGTCCGTACCGCGATCGCCCGGTCGACGAGAGCCTCGACCTGTTCCGCCGCATGCGGGCGGGAGAATTCGAGGACGGGGCGCACGTGCTCCGGGCGAAAATCGACATGGCGCATCCGAACATGACCATGCGCGACCCGCTGTTGTACCGGATCCGCCACCAGCACCATTTCCGCCAGGGCGATGACTGGTGCATCTATCCGATGTACGACTACGCGCACTGTCTCGAGGACGCGATCGAGAACATCACACACTCGCTGTGCTCACTCGAGTTCAAGGTCAACCGGGAGATCTACGACTGGATCCTGGACGCGGTCGGCATCGAGCGTCCGCGCACCGAACAGACCGAGTTCGCGCGCCTCAACATCGACTACACGATCATGAGCAAGCGGAAGCTCATCCAGCTCGTGGAGGACGGATACGTCTCCGGGTGGGATGACCCGCGCATGCCCACCGTGGCTGGACTCCGCAGGAGGGGCGTCACCGCGGAGGCCATCCGCAAGTTCAACGAGATGATCGGCGTTTCAGATGTGGACAGCCGGATCGAGTACTCCCGCCTGGAATTCGCGATCCGTGACGACCTGAACTGGACGTCCCCGAGGCGACTGGCCGTTCTCGACCCGCTCAAAGTCGTGATCACCGACTATCCGGAAGGCGAGGTCGAGTGGGTGGATGCGCCGGAGTATCCGCGCGACGTCGGTAAGGAGGGCACTCGCCGAATGCCCTTCACCCGGGAGATCCGGATCGAGAGGTCGGACTTCATGGAGGAGCCGTTCCGGAAGTTCTACCGCCTGGCTCCGGGACGGGAAGTGCGGCTACGCCACGCTTACGTGATCCGGTGCGACGAGGTGGTCAAGGACCCGGAGACCGGGGAAGTCGTCGAGCTTCGCTGCTCCCACGATTCAGAGACCATGGGCGCGAATCCGGCGGACGGGCGGAAGGTGCGAGGCACGATTCACTGGGTGTCGGCCGAGTTCGCGGTGCCGGCCGAAGTCCGCCTGTACGACCGGCTGTTTTCCGTCCCGGACCCCGAGGCCAACCTGGGAGAAGGTGAGAGTTTCGCCGTGAATCTCAATCCGGATTCGCTGGTGGTCGTCGAGGACGCCGTGGTGGAGCCGTCGCTCGCGGACGACCCCCCGGGGACACGCTACCAGTTCGAGCGGCACGGCTACTTCATGAGCGATCCGGCGGACTCGGGCTCCGAGCGACTGGTGTTCAACCGCACGGTGACGCTGCGGGACAGCTGGGCCAAGATCGAGGCGAAAGGCAGGTAGAGACAGCAGGTTCGGAACCACGATGCACGAGGCCGACCCGTCGAGCGACGGGTCGGCTCCCCGGACCTTCAAATCATCAGATGTCCCAACCCACGGCTATGTTGGTACCGTAGTCGTTGTCCTCGGCTCCCGGTGGGGGCCGACTGTCGTACTGGTCGTAGAAGCTGAACCTCAGGTACAGGTCCCCGAACAGGTCCTGCCGGTAGCTGATGTCGAAGTCGACACGAACGCGCTCCGACTCCGTGAGGCTCGGATACACGTAAAGACTGGACGACAGGTCATTCTCGAAGTCGCCGAACGTGAACCAACTGAAGCGCGTCCCGATGAGCGCTTCCGCCGAGTTCGTGGCCTCCAGCCCGGTGTATTCCTCCCGGTTGCTCAAGACACCGACCAGCCAGTTCCACTCGACCCGGTTTGACTGCAGGAAGTCGCGGCCGCCGATGGCGCCGAGCAGGAACCGGAGGTCCAGGTCCAACTGCTGGTTCTGCTCCAGCTGGGTGAACACACCCACGTACCACGTCTTGGGCAGAAGGTAGTTGCCATACAGTGACGCCTGGTTTCGCCGGAAGCTCTCGGCGTCGTCCTGGTCCTGGAAACGGGAGTCAAAACCCAGGCCGAAGAGCCACTTCGGGGCCCGGTAGTCGATCTTGGTCGCGAAGTTGAGGTTGGTGGCGTTGTTGGCCTTCGCGTAATTGAATCCGAACTCGAGGTAACCGTCGAACCGGGACCACAGAGTCTTGTTCACGTTCGTCATCTTGACGATATCGGATATGGCCACATCCACCGTGTCGCTCACCGTCACGATACGAACCGTGCCGGACTCCGTCCCGGGCAGGATCGAGCCGAACAACTGCCTTTGTTCGGTCAGCTCGATATCCCAGTCTTCGGGGCTCCCGAGGGTGGCCACCTTGTCGAACTCGAGACTGGCGCTGCTCGAGCCGGGGATCTCGTAGCTCAGCTTGCCGCGCTCGAAGCTCTTGATCTCGGCGTTGATGGAATCGCCGTTGGCATGGATGAGAAATTCCTGCGCCGAGAGCGCTCCCGGCACGAACAGTAGCGTTGCCGCCGTTGCCAGTAACGACCCTAGGCCTCTAATGCCGGCGCCCTGAGTCGTGGCGCGCAGTCGTGCTCGCATATCGCCGTCCATGGATGATCTCCCGTCATATGCTGTCGTGTCTTCTTGATCCGCGCGGAGTTACCCCAGTATCTACAGCCGTGGCCGGTGCCCCTGCAACCGTGTTCGGTGCTTGCCCCAGGAGGATTCGGCCGTCAACTTATTCCGTCGACCGATCGATGGGCCAGCGCGGCGGACTATCTTCCTGCCGCCGGCCTCCCGAAGCCCACCCGGAGTGGAGGCTCATATGAGGAAGCTCGGCGTACTGATCCCTTCCCTGCTTCTCGTTCTCGTCGCGATGCCAGTCGGCGCA
>JBDHBK010000186.1:0-4909 GCA_039592635.1 Gemmatimonadota bacterium | reverse complement strand
GGGGTACAGTCACCCTCGACCGATTCGCACCTGGCAGATCGCAAGTCCGTAAGTCATTGGGAGGTAAAGCGGAGGGGCAGGGATTCGAACCCTGAAGTCCTTGCGGACGCCGGTTTTCAAGACCGGTGCATTAGCCGTTCTGCCACCCCTCCGGGCCGGCCGGACCGCCACATTCGCTTCGACCCGCCGACGCGGGAAGATAGGCCACTGAAACACGACCCGCGAGGACTCCGTATCATGAACCGTAAGCGAGGTCCCTTTGCGGGCCCGGAGCCTTAGCCAGGAGATCGACTCTTGCGGAAAGTCCTGCTGCTGGTGGGCCTTGAAGTGGCCCGCCGCGTATTGAAGAGAGTACTGAGGGTCTGAACCGGCCGCGCGCAACCAACTCGCGGAACTACGGAACGATCTTCACTTCTACATCGACGTTGATGTCCATCCGGAGCGTGTGAAAGACGCTGCAGTACTTCTCCAGCGACAGATCGACGGCGCGCTCGGCTTTCTTCTGGTCCACGGGTCCCTTGATACGGAACCTGAAGTCGAGGCGTTTCACGTAACGCGGGGTTTCCTCCCGGCGGGTAGCTTCGACCTCGACGGCCATCCCCTGCACTTCCTGCCGCGACTTCTTCAGGATGTCCACGACGTCGATCGCGGCACACGCGCCCACCGATTCGAGAAGAAGGTCCACGGGTGCCGTTCCATCGGCCGAATTCCCGTCGATCTCCGTGACGGCTCCTCCCCGAGCCGTACCCTTGAATCGGAAATCACCGCTCCATACCAACTGTATCGTCTGGCTCATCTTGACTCTGCACGCGGGTGGATCACCGGCAGGACCGTGTTGCAGCCCAACGGGTGGCAACGGATACTCCGGACTGGCGGAGCGGAAGATAGGCCCGGCTCGCTGCGCCATACAAGGGCACGGAAGTACGCGAACAGGAGTCTTCCCCATGAAGTCGCACACCCGCTACCTGACCATGCACGTACCTGCACGCATGGACTTCGTGAATATCACGGCCGAGGTCGAAGAAGAGGTCCGCGCGAGCGGCGTGCAGGAAGGTCTCTGCCTCGTCAATGCGATGCACATCACGGCCAGCGTGTTCGTCAATGACAACGAGACCGGTCTGCACCATGACTACAAGAAGTGGCTGGAGGAGCTCGCTCCCTTCGACGCCAGCCCGGACAGGTACCATCACAATCGCACGGGCGAAGACAACGCCGACGCGCACCACAAGCGGCAGATCATGGGACGTGAGGTCGTGGTTGCCATCACAGGCGGGAAGCTGGACTTCGGTCCCTGGGAGACGATCTTCTACGGCGAGTTCGACGGACGGCGCCCCAAGCGCGTCCTGATCAAGATCATTGGGGAGTAACCCCTCCCTGCTCGAAGGGCGCCCTTTGCGGTCCGCCGCAGAGGTGGCATCTTGTGCCCTCAACCGGAGCGCGGGCGGCGCGTGTCATGCGACATCTCCGTGCCGTGTGGAACTTGAGAAAAGAGAGAATCGGATGCTGAGACGTGCCTTCCTTGCGGCCGCGGCCCTGCTCGTCGTCGCCGTCGCCCCGCTCGCCGCCCAGGACCAGGCCGCCGCCTGCGCCGCCGTCGTGGATACCGAGGTCGGATACTGGGCCGAGTTCGATCTGTCGGGCGCCCCCAACGACGAGGTGAGTTCGCTGCGGTTCGCGATCGTCGAGCGTCCCGACGAGGCAGACAAGACGTGGTACGAGTTTTCCGCCGTCACGAACCAGGGTCCTGTCATCGTGCAGCTCGACGTGCCGAGTTGGCCGTTCGAGACTACGGATGTGACCGGCGTGATCGTGAAGATGGCCGGTCAGCCGGCCATGCGCCTGCCCAACGAGATGCTGGCCATGATGCAGCAGCAGATGGGCGAAAACCCCATGGCCGACTTCGCCGAAAAGTGTGAGGCGTCGGGCGTGATCGGAAACGAGAGCATCGAGGTGCCGGCAGGCACGTTCTCCACTGTGCACCTCATGAACGACGACGACGGCTCCGAGGCCTGGATCAGTCCTGACGTGCCGTTCGGCATCGTCCAGGGCACGGTCCCCGAGGGAGGACTCCTCGTGCTCAAGGCATTTGGCACGGACGCCGAGTCGTCGATCCCCGAAGAGCCCCAGACGATGCCTGGAATGGGCGGAATGAACCGCTAGGCTCGAAGGCTGCGTCACTGCCGGGCCCGTCCCCCGGGGCCCGGCAGAATATCTCTGGAGGTCCATGTCATGTATTCGCGGCGGCGTTTCCTCGGGGCCATCGGCCTCCCCTCATTCGCGGCAGCTGCTGGACTCCCTCTCCCCCTCCCACGCCTGGGCGACACACTCGGGATCCTGGATGATCTTGCCCTCCACGACGGCACGCCGGATCAGGTCGCGGCTGATGAAGATTTTTGGGCGGAGGTGGCCCGGGCGTTCACGGTGGATCGCTCACTCGTGAATCTCAACAATGGGGGAGTTAGCCCCGCGCCAGGCTATGTGCAGGAGGCCATGAAGCGCCACCTGGACTACTCCAACAAGGCACCCGTCTACACCATGTGGCGGATACTCGAGCCGCAGCGTGAGGCGGTTCGTGAACGCATTGCCCGCCAGTGGGGATGCGATACCGAGGAAGTCGCATTCACACGCAATGCGTCCGAGAGCCTGCAGACCCTGCAGTTGGGGTACGACCTGGCTCCGGGCGACGAGGTCCTGACCACCAATCAGGACTATCCGCGCATGATCACGACCTTCCAGCAGCGGGAGCGCCGCGAGGGAATCGTCCTCAAGCAGTTCTCGATCCCGGTTCCGGCGGAAGACCCGGCGGAGATCGTGCGGCTGTTCGAGAAGGAGATCACGCCACGTACCCGCCTGATCCTGATGTGTCACATGATCAACCTCACCGGGCAGATCCTCCCGGTGCGCCAGGTGGTCGCGATGGCCAGGAGGCACGACATCCCCGTTCTCGTGGACGGGGCACACGCCCTGGCCCACTTCGATTTCAAGATCTCGGATCTCGAATGCGACAACTACTGCGTGAGCCTCCACAAGTGGTTGTTCGCACCGCACGGAACCGGCCTGCTGTACGTGCGAAAAGACAAGATCGCCGATATCTGGCCCTTGATGGCCGCATCCGAGGCGATGAACGACAACATTCGCAAGTTCGAAGAGATAGGTACGCACCCGGCGGCACCCTACCTGGCGATCGCGGAAGCCCTGACCTTCCACCAGGGAATCGGCGGTAAGCGCAAGGAGGCTCGCCTTATCTACTTGCGGAATTCCTGGGCCACCACGCTGCTGGAGAATGACCGGGTTCGGCTGCATACGAGTCTCAAGCCGGGATTGGCGTGCGGGATCGCGAACGTCGAGATCGACGGGGTCGATCCGGGTGAGTTGACGAGCTGGCTGTTCAGGCAGCACCGGATCATCGTCACACCGATCAAGCACGACGAGTTCCAGGGAATCCGGGTCTCCCCGAGCGTCTACACGACCCCCGAGGAGATCAGCCGGTTCGTCGATGCCATGCAGCACGTGGTCAACGAGGGCCTGCCCGCTTGAGCCCTGGGCATAGAGTCAGCTGATGGGGGTACTTGAGAGACTCACGGAGTGGCTGGATATCCGGACCGCCGAGCTCCGGGTCCTCGTGCTCAGCGTCCTCGGTGCGTTCCTCATCATGGGGTTCACGGTCCTCGCGGGTTCCTTGAGGGATGCCTTCTACCTTGGTTTCTTCGAGGCCCGCACGCTTCCCTACGTCTTGTACGCGAGCCTGCTGCTGGGGCTTCCTGCCGTGGCCGTCTTCTCCCGCCTGATGGCGAGGCGAGCCCCTAACAGAGTAATGCGTACGGTCGTCGTGCTGGTTTCCGGTGGACTTCTCCTGATCTACACGCTGGTATTGCTCCCCGGGTCGATACTGGACTCCCGTCCGGCGGCGGTGCTGTTCTATTTGTTGACGGCGGTGGCGGCCCTGCTGTTGACGTCGGGCTTCTGGATCATCGTGTCGGACGTATTCGCGGTGCGCGAAGCCAAACGGCTGTTCGGTTTGATCAGCGCGGGTGGTGCCATGGGTACGCTGGTGACAGGCCTGTCTCTCTCGATTCTGCTTCGGGAGTTCAGGCCCGTGCATCTGGTCCCGTTGCTCGTGGCGTTGCTCATCCTGGCCCAGGTCACCCTGGAGATGATGCCGCGTGACAGGCTGGGGAGAGACCGGCGCCGCCGTACACCACGCGGCGACAGCGCGCTCGATAGCGTCCGCACCCTTGCATCGAATCACCACCTCAGACTGATCGCCGCGATCGTGCTGCTGACGTCTGCCGCCAGCTACGTCGTCACCTGGCAGCTCCAGGAAGCCATACAGGTCACGGCTACTGTGGAAGCGGCAGGCGCCGGCCTTGCGGGAAGCGATGCCGTCTCGGCCGTGAACACCCGGATCGCGTCGTTCATGGGAGCATTCCGGGGCTGGACGGGCGGACTGGCGTTCATCATTCAGGTATTCGTTGCTGGACGGATCCTCGCCGGGACAGGCGTTGCCTGGAGCCTCGCCTTGCTCCCCCTGGCCCTCCTCCTGGGATCCGCCGGCATGTTGATCGTGCCCGGCCTCGTCATGGCCACCCTGGTCCGGGGCGCCGACAACACACTCGGAAAGTCGGTGCACCGCACCGTCGCGGAACTCTTGTGGATTCCCGTGTCTCCGGCGCTCCGAAGGCGTGCCAAGGCATTCATCGACTCGATGGTCAACAGCGCGGGCGACGGGCTGGGAGCGCTCGTCGTCCTTCTGTGGGTGACGTTCGGACAGTTCCCTTCCCGGTTCCTTTCCGTATTCGTGATGGGGGCCGCCCTGGCCCTTCTGGTACTCTCGCGAGCGATGGGCGCCCAGTACTTCGTCACCCTGAGGAACCGACTCGAACAGAGCGGAAACGACGCGGATGTGCTC
>JBDHBK010000185.1:0-4913 GCA_039592635.1 Gemmatimonadota bacterium | reverse complement strand
TCCGGTGGATAGGCCAGCATCACGTCGAGGCCGAGCCGGGGCATCATCAGGATGAGGCTCTGGGGAACCGAGATCGGACGGACGTAGTTGGGAGCGCTCGTCCAGGCCACGCCCAGCTTGAGCCGTCGATCGCTTCCCAGCTTCTCACGGATCGTCAGGTAGTCCGCGAGGATCTGACACGGGTGGTACACGTCGCACTGCATGCTCAGGACGGGGACGGAGGCGTGCGCCGCCACCTTCGACAGGTAGGCGTTCCCCTCGCCGAACGCGCAGTGCCGGATCGCGATCGCCTCGCCGTATCGCGACAGCACGTTCGCGGTGTCGCGCGCATTCTCGCCATGGCTGATCTGCATCTTGTCGGGCGACAGGAAGATTCCGTGTCCCCCGAGCTGCGTGATGCCCGTTTCGAACGAGTTCCGTGTGCGGGTGGACGAATCGAAGAAGATCATGTACAGCGTCTTGTCCTCCAGGAGCCGGGTCGGAACTCCGGCCTTACGGTCGGCCTTGAGCCGTGCCGCGAGCGAGAACAGGGTCTCCAGCTCGTCGATGCTCCAATCCTGCGTCGACAGAAAGTCCCGGCCCTTGAGGCCGGCGTCTTCGATCTTGTCGTACACGGTCGTCAGGCTCCCTTCAGTTCGTGGGCCAACGCCGCCAGGCCTTCGGGCATCAGGCTGTACGCGGCGGTGGCGGTCAGCAAGTCGCTGACGGATACCCATTCCTCGGTCGTGTGCGCGAGCTCTTCCAGTCCGGGAGCGAAGCCCGCGGACGGAATGCCGTGGCGGCCCATGGTCGCGACGCCGTTCGTGGAAAAGCCCCAGCGGGAGATTCGCGGCGCGGACCCGGTGACCTCGGCCACCGCGTCCGACATCCCCCTCACCAGGGGGTGGTTCTCGGCCAGAATCCATGCGGGGAAGATCTTCTCCTGCCGGGCCTGCTCACCGGTCCAGCTGGTCTCGGAGTACTCGAGCAGCTCGACCGTCGCGTCCCCGATTCCGGGCAACGCCCGCAGCTCCGCGAGCGCATCCTCGGGCGTCTCGCCCGCCGTGAGCCTACGATCCACGTACAGGCGAGCGGCAGCCGGCACCGCGTTCAGCGATGCGGAATCGCACTCGATGTAGGATGCCACGACGGTGCCTTTGCCGAGGAACGGGTCCGACGGGAGGCGCTCGTTCAGCCCCTCGATGTCCTTCAGAACCGGCGCCAGCTTGTACAGAGCGTTGACGCCCTCATCCGGGTGCGCGGCGTGCGAAGATACGCCTCGCGTCGAGATCACCGCTTCGACCCGGCCTCTCTGGCCCCGGTAGATGCCCAGGTCCGTCGGCTCGCCGATCACCACCAGGTCCGGCCGGATCCCCTCGTTCTCGATGAGATGGAGAAGACAATAGCCGTCACAGCTCTCCTCCATCACCGACGCGGTAAGGTAGACGGTCACATCCTCGGGAAACCCCCTCGCCCGGGCGATGCTCATCCCGTAGGCCATGCAGGCGACCGCCGGCAGTTCATCGACCGCGCCCCGTCCCCACACCCTGCCGTCCTCCAGCTTGCCCTCGAAGGGGTCGTGGTTCCAGGCATCCGGATCGCCGACGCCGACACAGTCGATATGGCCGTCCATCAGGATCGTGAGGGGCCCCTGGCCAATCCGCGCCACCACGTTCCCCAGGCGATCGAATCGGACCTCGTCGAAGCCCAGACTCTCATACTCCGTCCGCACGCGGCGGCACCGGTCGCCTTCGTTCAGGCTCTCGGCCGGAATCGCGATCATCTCGCGCAGGAAACGGACGATGTCCGCCTCGTGCTCCGCCGCCGTGGCCAGGGCGGCCTTTCCTCGCTCGCTGATCCCTGTCATGCCATGCGCTCCCTATGTCGTCATGTCGATTGGTTGGCACCGGTCCGGGTTCGAAGCACGTCCAGCGCCCCGGTGTCCGCGTTGAAGCGATCGATCGCCTCGTCCCACTCGGGAATCCTGGACTGCTGGTCCGTCCAGAACGCGGGGCTCCACAGCGCGTCCAGTTCCTCCACGCTCCGCCCCTGCTGCTCCACCCAGGTGAAGTACTTGAGGTTGTGGATCGCCTTCCGTTCCGGATAGGTGAGTTCCCGCGTGTGATCGGTGGTGACGCCGAGGAGGCGACGCTCGAAGTCCACTTCGGCCGCCACCCGATCGTACTCGCCACGTTCGTCCGCGAGTTCCTGCAGGCGGGTGTGATAGAGGCAAACGGAATCCGTGAACGAGGTGAACAGGATGTCGTTCTCGTCCAGGTCGAACCAGCGAGCCGTCTTGATCGCGGCGATAAGGTTTCCGATCGAGGAAATACCCAGGAGGGGAAACTCGTGAACGTCTCTCTCGGAGATTCCGCGTGCCAGAAGGACATCGCGGCCCGCCGGTTCGTTGAACAGTCGCAGAAGCCGCATGGTGGACTCGTCGTCGATGGCCGTCACCAGGTCCGTGTTGCGCACGTTGTGGATCCAGGGAACGTGTTTGTCACCAATGCCCTCGATCCTGTGACCTCCGAAGCCCGTGTGCAGGAGGGTGGGGCACTGCAGCGCCTCGGCGGCCGTGATCCGGCAGCCCGGGCTCCGCTGCTTCAGGTAGTCACCGGCACCGAGGGTGCCCGCCGATCCCGTAGCGCTCACCCACGCCGCCAGCCGGTCCGAGGGTCCTGCCAGTCGCCCGTAGGCCGACATGACGGCCGGGCCCGTCACGCTGTAGTGCCACAGGTAGTTGCCGAATTCCTCGAACTGGTTGAACACGACGGCTTCCGGGCGGACCCGCCGGATCTCCCAGCAGGCGTCGAAGATCTCCTTCACGTTGCTCTCGCACCCGGGCGTAGCGATGATCTCGGCCCCCATCCGCTCCAGCCATTCAAAGCGCTCGCGGCTCATTTCCTCGGGCAGGATCGCGATGGACGCACATCCGAGAAGCGTGCTGTCGAACACGCCGCCACGGCAGTAGTTGCCGGTGGAGGGCCACACGGCCCGGTGCGTCGTCGGATCGAACTCTCCAGTGACCAGGCGGGGGACGAGGCAACCGAAGGCGGCGCCTACCTTGTGCGCCCCCGTGGGGAACCGCTCTCCGATCAGTCCTACGATACGCGCCGGGACTCCTGTCAGTTCCGACGGAATCTCGAGCGCGTTCACCTCGCCGAATCCACCCGACCCGCGGTCGTTGCGCCACGTGATCCGAAACAGGTTCAACGGATCCGGCGTCTGCATGTCGAGGTCGACCAGCGCATCCGCAACGGCGGGGTCCACCCCCGAGGGGTCCCTCTGCTGCGCCAGGGTCGGGATCAACACGCCCAGCTCACGGCAGCGGGTCACCGCGCGATCCCGGGCGGCCGTGTCGACGATCTTCATCAGATGCTCTCCTTCCCGACCCCGCGGACCGGGCCGAGGTAGGGCGTATTCCATTCGAGCTGGTGGAAGCGCTCCCACAGCTCGGGGACCATGGCTCGAGCCTGGGACGACAGCGCCTCCGGATCCATGGTCGTGTGGCTGAAGTCCTCCATGACCAGGCGGCCCCGGGCGATGGTGTGGCGCACGGGGGTCTCGGACACGCCGTATACGAAGGAGGGAAACCAGTTCTCCGAGGTGAGCGGCGTTCGCGGTGGGGAGTCGACCGCGATGACGTCGGCTGGCGCTCCGGGCTCCAACCGGCCCAGGGCCGGCTCGCCCAGGAACCGGCCGGCGACTCGGGCGTTCGTCGCCAGAAGCCGGGGCACATCCCGAAAGCCCAGGGTCGGATCTTCGGATCCGCCCCGCAGCCCGAGGTACGCCGCGCGCTGGGCCCTCAGGACCGCGGACGACATGCCATCCGTGCCCAGTCCAATCGCGCACCCGCGGCCAGCGGCCCGGGGGATGTCGAGTCTGCCGACCCCGTTGTTGGCGTTCGACTCCGGGTTGTGAATGATCGTCGCACCGGTCGCCGCGACCCGATCATAGTCGCCGTCCTCGACGTGAATGCCGTGGGCGAGAAGCGCCCGCTCGTCGAGCAGTCCGTGCCGCTCGAGGCGCTGTATCGGAGTGGCGCCGAACGTGTCACGCGAGAACCGATCGTCCACCGGGTGTTCGGCCACGTGGACATGCACACCTGCCGCCGACGGGCGCCTGGCGGCGACCGCGCCGAGCGTGGCCTCCGACACCGTGAAACTGGCATGCAGGCCTACGACGCCCCGGATGCGCGGGTCATCGGCGTGTGCATCGATGAAGCGCAGGTTCTCCGCGATGCCCAGCTCCGTGCCTTCCGGTCCGTTCCGGTCCGTCACCTCGTAGCACAGCACGCCGGAAATCCCGGCGGTCGTCAGTGCCTCGGCCAGGAGGTCGAGGATGCCCCCGATGCAGGAAGGCGACGCATGGTGATCGAAGACCGTGGTGCAGCCCCACCGAACGCAATCGGCGGCGGACAGCAGGGCGGACAGGCGGACCGTGTCCCGATCGAGGGCCCGATCGAGCCGCCACCACAGGCGATCCAGGATCTCCGGGAAGTCCCGCATCTCGACTCCCGGATCGAGACCGCGCGCCAGGGCCGAATAGAAGTGGTGGTGAAGGTTCACGAATCCGGGCAGGATCAGGCCGCCACGAGCGTCGAGGAAGCGCGCGGCCGGGCAGGCACCGCGAATCTCCGCCTCCGGGCCGACTGCCAGGATACGCCCGCCTTCCCAGGCGACGGCACCGCCAGCGATCACGGTCGGATTCTCCCACCCACTGACCACGTGGCCGTTTCCGAGCACTGTTTGCTGGCTCAAGCGCTTACCCTCGATTCACGCGCCACCCTCTGGCCGCTGCCCGCCGGGCCCAGCGACCTGGAGCCGTCCGGACCGAGGCTGAATACCCGCGTCCCACGCACGAAGGTGGCCGTGATCCGTCCGGAGAGGGTCTTGCCCTCCAGGGGAGTGTAGCGATTCAGGTTGTGCATATCC
>JBDHBK010000184.1:0-4917 GCA_039592635.1 Gemmatimonadota bacterium | reverse complement strand
ATTCTGCGCCGTGGCGTCGCCCGCTCCCAGCAGCGCTCCGGCGAAGAGTACCGAAACGAGCACCAGTGAACGACGCCGTCCCGCCGGTTTCAATGAACTCAGCCAGCGCGCCCTCATTCGCCTCATCCACCCTCTCCTTCGTAGGCGTTCACCAGCACTGCCCCCGGATAGTAGGTGCCGAGAATCTGCCCATAACTCTGGCCCGCACGCGCGCGGCCAATGGCTCCCCACTGACACATTCCGGCTCCGTGACCATAGCCGCGGCCCTGCAGCTCCACCAGACCATCCGCGCGTTCTACAACCTGGAAATCGGTTGAGTTGAGTATGCGGCCGTCGTGCGGAAGCGCGCGTCTGATGTCGAGCCGGCTCAGAACGAGCTCCACGCCCGCCCCGCGGAAGGACAGGTCCTTCACCCTGCCGCTCGGGGTGCGCTCGACGACCTCGAGGCCTTCGATCCGCCCCAGTTCGCGCGAAGACACCCTGAAATGCGCCGCGAGACCGGTCCGTGACACCGCGTCGAGGTCCGTCGGGGACCACACCACAGACCACCGGTAGCGGGGAGATGCCGAGCAGTAGTCCGTTCCGTCGGGTCTCTGGTCGGGCACCGACTGGAGATACGGAGCGGAAGGACGATCCATCACCTCCTCGATTGCCGCGGTCCGACCACCACACGTGGAATGGTAGTACGCCCGGATGGGTCGTCCGTCGTAGAGCAGAATCTGCCCCGCCGTCCGCCGCACCGCCCGTGTCGACTCTTCGCGCTCAGCCGCCATGCCCCCGTAGGCCTGGTCATCCACACTGCCGAAGAGGTCGAAACCCCTGTCCAGTTGACCGCCGAGCTGAGCGACCGCGTATGTTCGCGCCGCGACGGCCTGAGCCTCGACAGCTGCCAGTTCGTCCGGCTGGCGCGGCCCGATCTCCAATGGAACCACCCCCAGGAGGTAGTCCTCGAGCGCCAGCACGTTGATCGCGGTGACCCGGCCGCCATCCGCGACTCGCAACTCGGCCGATCCCCGATACGGTCGGCCGGCGACGAACACAGCCGCGTCTGTCCGGGCGGGCCGCACGCGAACGGACGGTACCCCGGTGGGCGTATCCGAGAGGTCACCCTCCAGAAGCAATGCAGAACCGGCCGCGCTGGCAACCAGGTTTCCGCCCGGCTCCACGTCGCCGGCTGGCTGACCGGTGAGGGCGTCCTCGAGCCTCAATCCACCCGGTGATGAGAGGGTGATGCTCTGCCGGTCGAGTGCGACGCCGACGCGGACGACCGGTCCCCCACCGGCCACGAACGTCTGAATCGTGTCGGAAATGCCGGGAGCGGGGGGCGCCTGCCCTGGTCGAGCTTGCGAGGCTCCGAGAGGCAGACAGACGAGCAATCCGAGGGCGGCCCGCCCGGATCGGAACGCCCGAGGGGAACGGGACGCGGCGGTCACCGGCCCCAGACGGCTTCGAGACCCAGGGGAAGCACCGGAAGAGACCGACGCTGACTCGCCCCCGTCTCGGCCGGCATCCCGGTCGGCCTGATGATCCGTTGCACGGTACCCGTGAGGTCGTAGTCGTCCGCGTCCACGATCTCGGCCTCGACAATCGTTCCAGCCGTCAGTCCAGCGGTACCCTCGAGTATCGTCACACCGTCCACGTCGTCGGCCTGTCCCCAGGTACGCGCCACCGGTGCCTCGCCTCCCTCGTCGACCAGCGCCTCGACACGTCGTCCGATCGACGCCTCCAGGCGATCCGCGCTGATGGCCCGCTGCACTTCGAGAAGCTCTTCCAGCCTCTCCGTCCCCACGCCATCTGGAAGGAACTCCCCCTCCATGGCCATCGCCCGAGTACCGTCCTGCGGAGAGAAGGAGAACGCCCCGAGTCGATCAAATTCCACGTCCTCGACAAAATCGAGGAGATCACGGAAGTCGTCTTCCGTCTCTCCCGGAAAACCCACCATGACCGTAGTCCGGAGGGCGAGGTCCGGAATCGAGCTCCTCAGCCAGGCGATCTTCTCGCGCAGCCGAGCCTGTCGCTCGGGCCTCCGCATTCGTTCGAGTACGGCATCGCTGGCATGCTGTATCGGCATGTCGAGGTACGGGACCACCCTGCGCTCCGTGGCGATCAGATCCACCAGTGGCTCGCGAAGACCCGCCGAGTAGATGTACAGAAGGCGAAACCACGGGATGCCGGTTTCATCGAGGAGACGGCGCAGGAGCGAAGCGATATCCGTCCCGTCCCGGAGGTCGCGACCGTAGTGAGCCAGGTCCTGGGCTACCAGGTTGAGCTCCACGGTGCCCTGCGCCTCGAGACGCTGCGCTTCGGCAACGAGGCGATCTGCCTCGAACGAACGGTGCTTCCCCCTCCACAGAGGGATCGCGCAGAAGGCGCACCCGTGATCGCAGCCCTCACTGATCTTCAGGTAGCGGACGTGTCGGCGATCGGTCAGTGGAGTGCGTTCGCCGGGGTGAGGCGTGCGATCGGGATCCAACAGTCCCAGACGCTCCAGCTCCGGCACCAGCCTCTCCATGTCCCGCAAGCCCACGAACAGGTCCACCTCGGGAAGGGCGGGTTCCAGCTCGTCGCGGTACTGCTCGACCAGGCACCCGACGGCGACAACGGCCCGGCAGCGTCCGGCGTCCTTCAAGCGGCCCATCTGCAGCAGCGTCTCGATCGACTCCTCCTTCGCCGCGTCGATGAACCCGCACGTGTTGACGAGAATCACCTCGGCCTGGGAGAGATCGGCGGTGTGGACCGCGCCCTGGTCCGTCAGGGCGGACAGCATACGCTCGGAATCGACCGTGTTCTTGTCGCAGCCCAGGCTGACGAGACCGAGCTTCATGAGCAGACCATTCAGCCTTCGAAAACGTCGGTGCCCTCGGGAGGCACGAACTCGAACACGGAATCCGCGATCGAATCGTTCGGCCGGAGCTCATCCAGAATGACGGTCCGGACCGTCTCGTTCTCCTCGAGAATCTCGAATCGGCGGACCAGGAACGACTCCTCGTCTACCCACACGCGAACGAGCCGATACGGCGACTCACCCGTCGGAGTGAGAGCGATGCGCCAGGTCACGTGCCCCTTCACATCCTCCTTGCCCTGGAGCACCGCGTCATAACCCGACTCGGCTTCCTCGAAGATCCGGCCCTGCAGGTCGACCATTCCGGCGCCCGTCACGTTGGCATCGATGGCCGAGCGGATGACCTGTCCGGGGTGGGTGCTCGGGTAGTAAAGCCACAGGAACTGGCCGTCGGCCACGATCACGTCCCCTTCCGGGTCCGTGAAATCCATCTTGAAGCGACCTGGCCCCTTCTGGTACCAGGATCCGCTTCCGTCCCTGCGCCTGCCCAGCAGAGGGATCTCGATCGTCTGCTCAAACACGGCCTGCATCGACTCGAGACCGTCATATACTTCCCGGGCGCGCTCCAGCAGAACCTGCACGTCCGGCGCCGGAGCAGCGGCCTCCTGCCCCGGGGCCTGGCCCGGAATCCACAGCACAGCGATCGTCGCCAGAGCCAGGCTGCGCCCGACCTTCGGCGCGATTCTCGCTACCCTCTTCGGTTCCCGACCCACTTGTCCTCCCGGTTTCGGACTCCGTGACGAGCCGTCGATGCGTATCTACCCGTTCGTGTCCGGCGCCGTTCCGAGGTTCCCATGTTCCGCCGCGGTCCCCTGCTCTTCTTCGTGCGTCGTACTCGAAGCCTCCGCGGCCTCGGCGAGGAGATCATCGCCTCGAAGCACCGAGTCCAACTGCACCAGAGAGATCAGGACCTCGCGCGGACGCGATCCGTCGGGCGGTCCCAGCACACCCACATCGTGCAGCTGGTCGATGATGCGCGCTGCCCTCCCATACCCGATCTTGAGGCGGCGCTGCAGCAGGCTCGTGGATCCGGCACCATTGTGGATCACGATCTCCGCCGCCTTGCGGAAGTGGGGATCCCAATCCGCCATCACCTCGTCGCTCACGTCGACCTGGCTGTCCTCCAGTTCCAGTTCGCGCACTTCCTCGAGGATATCCACTTCGTCCGCCACCTGCTCCGACTCCTGCTCGGCTCTCGCCTCGGCACGCTCCCGGTACCAGGCGAGCAGTCGCTCGGTCTCGTGCGTGTCGATAAAGGCGCCCTGGATCCGGTGCGGGTCTGATTCGGCGGGCTCGAGGAACAGCATGTCGCCGTTGCCCAGCAGGCTCTCCGCCCCATTCTGGTCGATGATCGTACGGCTATCGATCTTGGAGGCGACCCGGAACGCGATTCGGCACGGGAAGTTGGCCTTGATCAGCCCCGTGATCACGTTGACCGACGGACGCTGCGTGGCGACCACGAGATGAATCCCCACGGCGCGGGCCTTCTGGGCCAGAATCGCCAGCGGAGTCTCGACCTCCCCCTGCACGGTCATCATCAGGTCGGCCAGCTCGTCGATGATCAGCACGATATAGGGCAGAGTGCCCTCGTCCCACACTCCACTTCCCCAGCCCGCAGGACGCTCGAGCTCATCTCCCGCGCGTATTCGCCGGTTGATCTCCACCAGGTTTCGGCATGCGTTGGCGGACAGGAACTTGTACCGCCGCCCCATCTCATGGACCGTCCACCTGAGTACGGAAGCCGCATCGTTGTTGTCCGTGACGACGGGGTGCCGGAGGTGAGGGAGATCGTTGTACACGATCAGTTCGACCATCTTCGGATCCACCATCAGGAGCCGGAGGTCCCGCGGCGAGTACCGGTACACCAGGCTGGTGATGATCGTGTTGATGCACACCGACTTACCCGACCCGGTGGCCCCCGCGATCAGCAGGTGGGGCATCTTCGCCAGGTCGGCGGTGTATGGATCGCCCTCCAGGTCGCGCCCCAGGCCCAGGGGAAGCGCACCCGGGTATTTCTGCCAGCCGTCGGATTCGAGAATCTCACGCAACTGCACGATCTCGGGCTCGGGGTTCGG
>JBDHBK010000183.1:0-4923 GCA_039592635.1 Gemmatimonadota bacterium | reverse complement strand
TTCCCACGGCCTTCTGGAGCGTCGTAACGGGAGAGTTCGGGCCTCGCTCTGTACATCACGGAACCGTTCGAGACCTGTGGGCTGCCGCTGGCGGCACGATCGAGTTGCAGCTTGGGGAGGCGCGGGCGCTGGAGCTCGCACAATCCGTGGGCGCTGGAGGAGTGGTGCAGGGGGTTGTCTCGGGCACAGAGGAAGAGGTGAGCCTCACGGCCACACTGCTCGAGGTGCCGAGCGGTAGAGTTCGGGTGCGACGGGCGACAGTCGAGGGGCCGTATGAGAACCGCTTCGCCCTGATCGAAGCGCTGATCAACCAGCTTCTGGCCACCGACTACGGCCCGTGGACGGCCGCAGACCTCCCGGTGCTGAGCGAACATGAGCCGGCTGCGGTGCAGGCCTATCTGGCCGGCGACTACGACGCAGCGCTGGCCCTGGATTCCACGTTTCTTCTGGCTGCGCTCGTGAAGTACGAGCAGAATGAGGACGACATTGAGACCGGTCGCTTCGTTTGGGAACGCCGGGATCAGCTGAGTCCGCGCGACCGCGCTAATATTCGAGCACTCGTAGGGTGGTACTTCGGGGAGACCCAGACCCTGGCCGAGCGCTTCGCTCAGTACGACTCGGTCGGGAAGCACGACTGGGAGAAGGGGGACCTCGTCTGGCAGCTCTGGGCTTGGGGTCGGCTTGCTGGTATCCCCGGGTACCTCGAACGGGCGAAGGCGGTGTTGCTCCACTACCGTGAGCGGGGTGGGGGCAACCCGTGGAGCCGCCTGGTCCTTTCGGAGATCGCGGCGCAGGAGAACGACACGGCGGCGATGCGTCTCTACGCCGACGAGATCGATACGGTCGCGACCAACGCCGTTCACTCTGTCATGGCGCTGGCCGCTGACCTCCGCGTGGCGCTCAGGCACGGCGACTCGGAGCTAGCCGTATCACTGTGGCAGAAGGTCGATGCTGTCGCCGACAGCGCCCTGTGTTGTCTGGAGTACTTGCTGATTCTCCTGGTCGACGGAGAGGGCCTCGATGGCCTGGATCGCTTCTTTCTCTCCGAGACCGAGGCACGGCCGGGAGCACGTCGGAACCGAGGAACCGGACTCGCGTGGGCTCGCGCCCGCGGCCGCTATGCGGATTGGAAAGCGATCCACGAACGACTCTTCAGCGGTCGGTTCGGCCTTTCCATGCCTGTAATGCGCATCCGTGATGCTCTTTTCCTGGGTGAGCCGGTGGACTCTTCCGTTCTGGCCGCCGTCTCCTGGATGGATTCCGTCGCCACCGGATGGATCACCGTAGAGGAGCCCTCCAGAGACCCGGAGCCCGAGACTCGCTACCCCGCGCTCGCCCGTTGCTGGAGCACGCTGTGGAAGGTGTCCCAAGGAGAAACAGCCGGAGCCCGCGAAACGGTTCGCTACCTCCGAGAGGAGTTGCGGCTCCCCGGTCGATACGCCGTCTGTGCCGGGCTCATAGAGGTCCTGGTTGCGGAGCAGGAGGGCGGGGATCTCCAGTCGGCAGTTGTCAGGCTCGACTCTATCGTCCGGCCGGTGCCGATGCCGCCGGCGAGATGGCTCGTGGAGAGAGACGGAACATTCTGGATCGACAACCTCTTCCTGAGCCGAAAGCTCGTCGAGGTCGGCGACACGGCCGCCGCACTTGCGGCGTCGCGGCGCCCTAGACCATGGAACTCGTGGCACCCCGAGGTGACGGGCGGGCTCTTCGTCGACCTGCTGCGCGAGGAAGCCCGCCTGACCGCGATGGCTGGTGACACGGCCGGGGCGATCGACGCCTACGAGCACTACTTCAACCTGCGCGATACCCGCCCCGAGAGTCAGCATTGGGCCGCCCAGTGGGACTCGGTGCGGGTCGAGTACGGAGCGCTGACGGGAGTGGAAGGTCCATGAGCACGGATCTCCTGGAGCGCCTGAAGACGGCCCTTGCCGATCGCTACGCCGTCGAGTCCGAGATCGGCCGCGGCGGCATGGCCACGGTGTTTCTGGCCGAGGACCCGAAGCACGGCCGCAAGGTCGCGATCAAGGTCCTGCACCCCGAGCTAGCGGCCTCCGTCGGTACGGATCGCTTCCTCCGTGAAATCGAGACCGTCGCCGGACTGACCCACCCGCACGTCCTTCCTCTTCACGACTCGGGCGAGGCGGACGGCCTGCTCTACTTCGTGATGCCCTACGTGAAGGGCGAGAACCTGCGGCAGCGCCTGGAGCGGGAGAAGCAGCTGCCGGTGGATGACGCGATCCGGATCGCCGGGGAGGTAGCGGGCGCACTGGACCACGCACACCGCGAAGGCGTTATCCATCGGGACATCAAACCCGCCAACATTCTCCTGGAGGAGGGACATGCCGTCGTCGCGGATTTCGGAGTAGCCCGGGCAGTCAGTGCAGCGGGTGGGGAGAGCGTTACGGCCACGGGGATGGCCGTGGGGACGCCCGCCTACATGAGTCCGGAGCAGGCCGCCGGCGAGGAGGTGGACGAGAGAAGCGATCTGTATGCGCTGGGCTGCATACTGTACGAGATGCTGGCCGGAGAGCCGCCGCTGGTGGGCGCGACGCCGCAGGCGACAGCAGCGAAGAGGCTTGCCAACACACCCACGCCACTGAGCGCCATTCGGAACACGGTTCCCGCGAACCTGGCCGCACTGGCCGAGCGGGCGCTGGCCCCGACGGCCGCAGACCGACCGGCGACGGCACACGAGTTGGCCGATGAGCTGGAGGAAGTCCGCCGGATTCCCGGGCCGGCCGCTCGCAGGTCACCTGCCGCGCGCTGGCTGGTGCCCCTGATCGGAGTGGCGGTGCTCGGCGGAGCCGCAGTCCTCTCACAGCTGGGCTCGGACGGGTCAGCCACACGAGACCTGACCCTCCTTCCGGCCGGTGCCATCGATCTCGGGCCTAACTCGGTGGCTGTTTTCCCCCTGGCCAACGTCACGGGAATGGACAGCCTCGACTGGTACGGGGCCGGGCTCGCGGACCTGCTCATCGGCGCTCTAGGTCAGATCGAGGATCTTCGGGTCGTCAGCGCACAGCGATTGCGCGACCTCATGCGCCAGGCAGGTCATGAGGAAACGGAGAGGATACCGGAAGACCTTGCCCTCAGCCTCGCGGCGGGCGCGGGGGCTCACAGAATGGTGTACGGTTCGTATTTCAAGCTGGGCGACGAGTTTCAACTGGATACCCAGCTCATTGATCTGTCCGATGGGACCGTCACAGGAGTAGAACAGGCGCGCGGCAAGGAATTGTTCGCGCTGGTTGATGCGGTCTCGCCAGGCCTTTCCAGCCGCGTGCTCGGAAGGACGATCGCGCCCACCGAGCTCACTTCCGCGGCGCAGCTCACCACCGCCAGCCCCGATGCATACCGGGAGTACCAGGAGGGCTTGCTGGCGGAGCATCGCTTTCTCACGCCGGTCGCTGAGGAGCACTACCAGCGGGCGGTCGAGTTGGACTCCACGTTCGCCCTCCCGTGGCTGCGGCTCGGGATGCGGGCACTCAGCGAAAGGGACGACCGGCTGGCAGCTTCCTACCTTCAGCGTGCAGATGAATTCTCGGCCGATGCATCGGAGAGAGATCGCCTGATGATCCAGGCGTTTACGGCACGGGTCTCCCGGGAGTGGGACGAGTACACAGACCAACTGGAAGACGTGGTGTTGAGGCATCCGGACGAAAAGGAGGCCCGGTACTATCTGGGCTTGGCTTATGAAGCCCGTGGCCAACCGGAGGACGGCTGGCGGATGCTGGAAACGGTGCTCGCACTGGATCCGTACTACTCGGCTGCCGTGAATCAGCTGGCCTACTGGGCAGCGTCCGCCGGAGACGAGGCAGCGGCCGATTCTTTGACCCTCCGCTACATCGAGCTGGAGCCGGACATCGCTAACGGCTACGACACGCGCGGAGACATTCTCGAGATGTTCGGGCGAGACGAGGAAGCCCGGGCGATGTTCCGCGACGCGATCGGCCGCGTTTCGGGCGCTTCGAACCGCGTCTGGCTGCTCAACCGCCTGGTTAACGCCTACCTGCGGGAGGGTGATTCGAAAGGTGCACGGACGGAGCTACAGGCGCCCCTGACCAGCGATGATCCAGACATTGCAATAGTCGCGCGGATGATGCTGGCGAACACGTACGCCGCGGAGGGACGCTACGTCGATGCGCTCTTTGCCCTTCGCACCGCCGTCGAGAAGGCGAAAGAGCTCGGAGCCGACGGGTCCTGGGTACTGGCCGAGGTCGGGTTCTTCTCGAACATGACGGGTGCGTACGAGGAGGCGGAGACTGCGTTCAACGAGCTGCTCGAGATCGAAAGATATCATCAGGCTGCTCTGTTCGGGATTCTTGGCACCTACGGTAGGCAGGAGCGGTTCGACGAGATGAGCCGCGTGCGGGAAGCGGCTTCCGCGGTTCTCGATTCCGCGCCGGACTTCATGCGAGGAAGATTCGAGGGCACGGTGCGCTTCGCCGATGGACTCATTGCATGGTACCGCGGTGACGCCGAGGAAACCGTGCGACTGTTCGAAGAAGCGCGGGCGGCGGCCGGAATTGCCAGCACGGCGCTCCCGGAGTTGTTCTTCCTTCCAACTGAAGAGGTTCTCGCCCTCATCGAGGTAGGCCGGGCATCGGATGCGCTGGGGGTCATAGACGAGATCGACGGATTTGCAGAGGGGGATGGATCCCGCTTCCATGCCCATGCAGCCTGGTACCTGCGCGGCCGGGCGTGCGAGGGTCTTGGCGAGACGGAACGAGCGCTTGAGAGCTACCAGCAGCTCCTCGACGTGGCCGGTGAGGGGGTACGTGAGGTCGTCCTCTTCCGGGACACCCCGGAGCGGGTGGCGCGCCTGAGAGGTGAAGGATGAGCAGCGACCTCCTGGAGCGCCTGAAATCAGCGCTCGCCGACCGCTACGCCGTCGAGTCCGAGATCGGGCGTGGCGGCATGGCCACG
>JBDHBK010000182.1:0-4923 GCA_039592635.1 Gemmatimonadota bacterium | reverse complement strand
ATTGTCTGCGGCCGAACTCACGAAGCGCCAGGTGGTGTTCCGCACTGCTGCACAGCATTGGATGATACTGAGCTTTGACCGGCCCGTGACCGAGCGCGCACAACGACCCTTTCCCAACGAGCCGCTTCGCACGCTCGACGCGCTGCACCTGGCGTTCGCGCTGGAAGCCGGGCAGCTGGTTCCCGATGTCCGGGTTTTGAGTCTGGATCGACGGATCCGGAAGGCAGCGCGTGATCTGGGAATGGAGGTCGTTCCGGACCAGTAGCCCGGGTCACTCAGCCTGCTCGGCCGCGACCCGGTGACACGCCACCGTGTGGCCCGGATCCTTCGCCTCCAGCGGCGGCGTCACCGTCCGGCAGAGGTCCTCCACGATCGGGCAGCGCGAAGCGAAGGGGCACCCCACCAGTTCTTCCGTTGGCTTCGGCGGCTCACCGTGTAGCCGGATCCGCTTTCGCTTCTCGTCCGGACGCGTCGTCGGAACAGCCGAGAGCAGGGCCTGCGTGTAGGGATGAAGGGGTTCCCTGATCAGCGTGTCGGTGGCCGCCTCCTCCATGACCAGGCCCCTGTACATCACTGCGATCCGGTCCGCGATCCGCTCCACCACTCCTACATCGTGCGAGATGAACAACATCGCGATCCCGTCGCGCCGCTTGAGCTCCAGGAAGATGTTGAGGATCTGAGCCTGGACCGAGACATCCAGGGCCGAGACCGGCTCGTCCGCCACGATCAGCTCGGGCTCGAGAGCCAGGGAGCGAGCGATGGCAATGCGCTGGCGCTGTCCGCCGCTCATCTCGTGCGGGTACCGGTAGATGAAGTAGTCTTCGATGCCCACGCGGTCGAGAAGCTGGATCACCTTCGCCTTGATCTGTCCCGGCGGGACGATCCGATGGAGCTTGAGAGGTTCGGCGACGATCTGGCCGATCTGCATACGCGGGCTCAGTGACGCGTATGGGTCTTGGAACACGATCTGGAGGCGGCGTCGCGTCTGCCGGAGCGCTCTCCCCTTGAGCGCCCTGAAGTCGGTACCGTTGACGTGGATGGCACCGCCTGTAGGCTCGATTAAGCGCAGAACAGTCCTTCCAAGAGTCGTCTTTCCACTCCCCGACTCCCCCACCAGTCCCAGCACCTCGCCCCGGTGAAGGTCGAAGCTCACCCCGTCGACGGCCCGGACTAGGTCCCGCCGACCGGCCCAACCCTTCCCCATGAGGAAGTGCATCTTCAGGCCGCGGACCGAGAGAGCGACGTCGCTCACGTCTTCATCCTCACCCTGTAGCAGGCGCATTCGCGCCCGTAGCCCACGGTCTTGATCGGTGGTGGATCGGCCTCGCAATCGGCGTCGGCCAGCGGGCACCGAGGGTGGAATGTGCACCCGGCCGGCAGGTCGAGGAGATCCGGGACGGCGCCCGGTATGCCTTCCAGGGGCACATCCGAACCGGCCCCGAGCTGCGGGATCGCCGCGAGAAGCCCTTTCGTATATGGGTGCTCCGGGTTCGCCAGGAGATCTCGGGTGTGGCCCGTTTCGACGAGCCGGCCAGTGTACATGACCATCAGCCGATCGGACATTTCGGCTACCATCTCCAGGTCGTGCGAGATGATCAGGATGGCCATCCGGTACTGGTCCTGGATGTGCTCAAGCAGCTCCGTGATCTCGGCCTGCACGGTGAGATCGAGAGCCGTGGTGGGCTCGTCGGCGACCAGGAGCTTGGGACGTCCCGCCATGGCGATCGCGATCATGGCCCTCTGTTTCATGCCACCTGACAGCTCGAACGGGTAGCTCTTCGCCCGCTTCTCGGGCTCGGGAATGCCCATCTCCCCCAGGACGCGCACGGTCTCCTTCCAGGCCTGCTGCTTGTTCATGCCCCGGTGGAGCTGCAGTACGTCCCCGATCTGGTCGCCGATCCGGTACACCGGGTTGAGGGCAGCCGCCGCTTCCTGGAACACGATCCCGATCCCGCCGCCCCTGACCCTTCGCATCTCTTCGGGCGATGCCCGCATGAGGTCGTGGCCGTCGAACATCACGCGTCCACTCACCACCCGTCCTGGATATGGGATCAGGTCCAGGATGGAGTGGGCGACGATCGTCTTCCCGCACCCTGACTCTCCCACCAGGCCAACGGTCTCCCCGATGTCCACGTCGAACGAGATGCCGTCCACGGCCCACAGTTCTCCCTCGTCGAGAAAGAAGGCGCTCTTCATGTCGCGCACCGAGAGAAGCATCAGACGTACTTCTGCATGAGGGCCTTGGGATCCAGCGCATCACGCAGGCCGTCGGCCAAGAGGCTGAACGAGATCAGCGTGAGCGTGAGCAGTCCGCCCGGGAAGAACGCTACCCACCAGGCGTTGAGCAGATTGTCCTTGCCGGAGGCCACCATGTTGCCCCACGACGGAGTGGGCGGCCGGATCCCCAGACCGAGATAGGAGAGTCCGGCCTCTGCCCCGATCATGCCGGCGACCGCCAATGCTGCCGTCACCAGCACGGGCGACAGGGCGCTCGGAATCAGGTGCTTCAGGATGATCTGGTGAGCGGGGAGGCCGATCGCGCGCGCAGACTCCGTAAACTGCTGGTTCTTCAACGACAGGATCTCGCCGCGGATGAACCGCGCCGTACCGGGCCAGGCGGTGAAGCCGAGGATGAGCACGAGCACCAGGAGGCTCGCCTCGAACACGCCCACCAGCATCAGCATGAGGTAGAACGTTGGAAAAGCGATCCACACGTCCAGGAATCGCATCAGCACCGCGTCCACCATCCCGCCGAAGTAGGCTGAGACCGCTCCGTAGATCGTGCCGACCGTCTTGGCGATGATCATCGCCAGGATGCCCACGGACAGGGACACCCGCGCCCCGTACAGGGCCCGGCTGAACAGGTCACGCCCGAATTCATCCGTCCCGAAGGGATGCGTCCACGACGGTGGCAGGTAGCGGTTTGTCATGACGTCGGGAATGGCGGCGGGATCGAACGGCGCGAGGATCGGAGCCAGGATCGCCGCCCCGTAGAAGAAGAGGATGATATAGATCGAGTACACCGCCAGCCGGTTCTCGCGGAAGCGGCGCATGGCCACCTTCCACGGGCTCTTGCCCTTCTTAGCGTCCCCTTCGGTCCGCAGAATCCGGCCCACGTCCCACCGCGAGTACCACACCGCGCCGCCCAGCAGGAGGAGCAGGAAGATCGAGGCGATCCACCGGTCGACGAATGGTGTCGAGAAGGCACCGAAGAAGCGGTCCCAGCGACACGCCATCAGCAGGACGACGACCAGGGCGAACAGAGTCAGCCGCACGCCCCTGCCCCAGCGACCCAGGCTCATGTGGCCCAGGCCCGGCATCCAGGAGCGGTTCCGCACCCGCCGGTCAGCGTCGTGTGGGCGCATCGTAGGATACCCTGGGATCCACGGCGGCATACGTGATATCGGCCAGCAGGTTGCCGAGAACGGTGAGAACGGCTGCGATCATGACCGTCGCCATGATGATCGGGTAGTCGCGCCCGCCCACGGCGCCGACGGTGAGCCGGCCCATGCCCGGCCACGCGAAGATCGTCTCGATGATCGTGGCTCCTCCCAGAAGGAACGGGAGGCTCATCCCGTAGATGGTCACGATCGGGATCATGGCGTTCCGCAGGGCGTGCTTCACGATCACCGTCTTCTCGCGAAAGCCGCGGGCCCGCGCGGCCATGATATACTCTTCGTTCAACACTTCCAGGAGCTTGTTCCTCATATACCGGGCGGTCCCGGCGGCCCCTGCGATCCCCATCACGAACACCGGAAGCACCAGGTGCCAGGCCCGGTCCAGCATCTTTCCGATGGCCGTGAGATCCTCGTAGTTCATCGACCGGGTCTGCGAGGTCGGGAACCAGCCGAGGTTGACCGAGAACACCATGATGAGCATGAGGGCCAGCCAGAAGCTGGGTATGGCATAGATGATGAGCGACCCTATGGTGACCGTCTTGTCCAGCTTCGAGTACTGCTTCACGGCCGAGATGATGCCGATGGTGATGCCGATCAGCGCATCCAGGATGATGGCCAGGACCGTTAGCTGCAGGGTATAGGGCACTGCCTCGACCAGCATGTCCTTGACCGGGCGGCGGTGCCGGAAGGACTCGCCGAAGTCGCCCTGCGCGACGTTCTTGAGCCAGGTCACGTACTGGACGTGGATCGGCTGGTCCAGCCCGTATTTCTTCCGCAGGAGCTCGATGACCTCCAGATCCACCTGCCGCTGGCGCTGCGGCTCCAGGTACATGTCCATCGGGTCGCCGGGGGCCAGGTGCGACATGAAGAACGTGGCCGTGACGATCCCCAGTACCAGCGGCACGGAAAGCAGCAGGCGCTTTGCGATGTACTTAAGCATGCAGTCCCTGGATCAGGTGGGCCCTGCGTAAGCTAGGCTTCACACGAGGATTCGTCTAACGAGGCGGATTCCACCAGGGTGTGCCGCCTGGTCTCGACCCTCATTCCTCGATCCACAGCCGTTCCAGGAACTGGATCGGATCCGCGCGGAACGGACTTTCCAATCCACGTACCCGCCGGTGCACCATGTAGGTCGTCACCTCGGGGTACAGGAAGGTGATCGGCAGATCGCGGCGGATTAGGGGAGCCAGGTCTCGATAGATGCTGTCCACCCGGTCGGGATCGACGGTTTCCCTGACTGAGGCCAGGAGCCGGGTAACCTCGGGGTCGTCGTACCCGATTCCGGCCGAACGGCGCTCTTCCTGTGTGCCGTCGCCACGGCCGAGACCCGGAGCCAACCACCCGATTTGACCTTCTATGGAATTCCAGTACGGGAAGAAGACCGCCTCGAATTCTCCACCTCGTACGCGACCCCGCATCAGGTTCATGTCGAGTGTCTGGATCTCCATGTGGACGCCGACCCTACGGAGGGCGGCCTGCACGTAGATCGCCGCCTGCCCCGGCGCACCGGGGGGAGACAATGCCG
>JBDHBK010000181.1:0-5616 GCA_039592635.1 Gemmatimonadota bacterium | reverse complement strand
TTTCCTTGGCCGCCCACAGCGCCCAGCGCATGCGATGGGGTGAGTCGGCCGCCAGAATCCGGGCGCGCTCATTCCAGGTGAAGACACGGGCGTCGAATCGGGAGTGGATGGCGTCTGGCTGATTCTCCGGGTCGCGGAGATCGACTACATCATTTCCGACGAGCAAAGTACTTCTCTTCCATGCGGACCAGACGCTGCGCTATCTGCTGGGCGTACTCACGGGAGCGGCGCATTCCCGAGCGTTCGGAATGAGGTCGGATTACCTCGAAGTCCACGTAGAACGAGTCGCCCATCGCCGGGACCGTGGACCAGGTACGTTGACGGTCGCCACGCAGGTAGACGACCAGGGCGCGGCAGTCTCGTACGTTGCTGGCGATGCGCCCCATGCCGTGCGCGATCGAGTCCAGCTGGATCCGGCCCGTACGACTTCTTCCACCCTCGGCGAAGATCAGGGCCGTCTCTCCACGTGCGAGCAGGTATTTCACACGCTTCAGTACGCCAGAGACGTGTTCCCTGCGGCCGCCCCTTCGGATGGGGATGCACTTGGTGACCCAAACCGCCGCCCGTCCGAACCACAGCGACGCGAAATTGCGGTACTCCGGCAGGTTCCAGGGCATGCGGCGGAAGTTGAAGAGGTACCACCAGGTGCCGCCGAGCGCCCACGCCACGAGCATCGAATCGACCATCGTGAGGTGGTTGGCGCAGATCAGGACGGGCTCATCGCTCTCAGCCATGAGTTTCCGGAATTTCTTCCGAAGACGGGTGGCGTTCTTGATCCGGTAGCCCATCACGTAGCGCAGGGCAAATGCCCCGGCCGGAATCCAGAAAACGGACGTAACCCGACCGACCTCGCGCTGGACCCAGAGGGCCAGGCGGGTACGCCGGGGAAGGCGGGGAACGTCGCTCACCGGAGGCTAACCCAGCTCAGGCCAGCTTGGCTTCAATGAGCGTGACGGCGTCGCCGACGGTGTTGACCGCATCGGCATCCTCGTCATCGACTTCGATGTCGAATTCATCCTCGAAGTCCAGGATGACGTCCACCAGCCGCGCCGAGTTCACCTTCAGGTCCTCGAGGATGTTGGTGTCCTCGGTCGCCCCGTCGATGGCGTCCTTGTTCTTCGCGTAGCGGCCGATGATCTCCATGACCTTCCCGAAGGTCTCGTCTCTCGCCATCCGGCTATCTCTCCCGTATGTGGTAAACGCCTCGATTCCAAACTAATAAACTACTCGGTCCACCGACGAAATATAACGCATGCGTTCACATCGCCAAAGCCGAAGCCCGACTTGATGATCGTACGTAGCCCCGGCATCTCCCGTGTCTCGTGCGGGATGGAGGTGGCCCAGGGCTCGATCCTCGGGTGCACGTCCTCGCAATTGAGCGAGGGATGGGCGAACCCGCCCCGCAGCATGAGGATACACGCGACCGACTCCAGGGCTCCCGCCGCACCCAGGCCATGGCCGATCATGGACTTGGTCGAGTTGATGACGGGAAAGGTCCCCGGAGTCGCCTCCAGGGCGTCGGCCCAGGCGGCTACTTCGTTCGGATCGGCCCCGGTCGCGGTGAGGTGTCCGTTGATCAGATCGATCTCATCACGGTCGATCTCCGCGTCGGCGATGGCCTGTGCGATGACCCGACGAACGCTGACCGGGTTCGGGGCCGTCATGCTTCCGCCGCTGCGGTGCCCACCGCAATTGAGGGCCCCTCCGAGAACCTCGGCGTAAATCCGAGCCCCGCGCGCCTCTGCGCTCTCCAGGCTCTCGAGGTGAAGGATGCCCGCACCGCTGCCAGGCACGAAGCCACCCGCGGAGGCGCTGAGGGGGCGCGATGCCTTTTCGGGCTCGTCGTTGTGGCTCCTGCACAGAACCCGCATGGAGTCGAAGCCGGCCCAGATGTAGTGGCTGGCCCCCTCCGTTCCACCGCACAGCATGCGGTCGGCCAGTCCGGCCCGGATCCTTCCGGCTCCCTCGATGATGGCCTCGGTGCCCGTGCTGCAGGCGCTGGAGTTCGCCGTGACCTGGTTTCCGAGCGCGAGCAGTCCGGAGACGCGTGCCGAGACGCCGCTGCCCATGACCTGCTCGACCATGGTGCTGCCGAGACGGCGAACCCGGCCGCCGTCCACCATGGGGACGACACGCTCGCCGATCGTATCAATCCCGCCGATTCCGGTTCCGATTACCGCACCGGTGTCCCAGTTGACCTGATCGTCATCGTGTTCGGGTCTCTCGAAGCCGGCATCCGTCCAGGCGTCCACCGCGGCGACGCAACCGAAACGGTGGCTGGAGTTCATGGCCAGGAGTTCGTCCTCGTCGAAGTACTCCTCGGCGATCTCGTCCACTCCCTGGGGAACGCCGGCCACCCGGCAGCCGAACTTCAGCTCGTCCAGGATCGGGATGTGACGGATGCCTGATGTGCCGTCGCGCAGGGCCTGCTCGTAGGCGTGCAGTCCGACGGCGTTGGGGGCGACGACGCCCATACCGGTGATGACGACTCGGCGTCTCATAATCTCTCTACCTCGGCACCGCGATGCCGGATATCGTGGCGGAACAGACCAGGGTTCCGTCGTCCAGGTGCATTTGGGCTTCCGAGCGCAGCTTCCCGCGTCGGAAGAACTTCTTCGTAGCCGATACCGTGACCCGATCTCCGGGCCTCACGACGCCCGAGAAATCGACGTCCGCGTCGACGAAGAGAGTGAGCCTGCTGTCCACGGCCTCCAGCCCTCCCTCGAGAGCCACCAGGTAGATACCCAGCGCCACCACACCCACCTGTGCGATGCACTCGAGCAGAATCACGCCGGGCGTAACGGGATTGCCGGGAAAATGGCCTCGATAGAAGTCCAGGTCGGGTGGGAACGTGTAGTTCGCCACGATTCCGCGCTTGGATACCTCGACGATCTCGTCTACGAATCGGAACGGCTCCTTCTGAGGGAGCAGGTCCAGGATCTGGTGCGGAAGAAGAGCGGTGCCCGTCATTCCCCGAGCCTTCCCCCCCGCGAGTGCCGCGAGGGCCATGGGTAGTCGGGATAGTCAATGTCACGGAAGACGCCGACTTTGGCCCGCTTGATCTCGTAGATCTCCTCCCCGTCCACCAGGACCTTCGCGTCGCCCAGGGCGACCGAAGATCCTGACGTGGCCAGTTCCTGGTACCGCACGATGTCGATCTCGTACCGGACCAGTCCGTCATGCGGTCGAATCTGACCGAAGAACTCGACCTCCTGGCAGCCCAGCGCCCTCCCGGTGCCCAGGGCCCCGTTCCATGCGCAATACATGCCGATGAGTTGCCAGATCGCGTCCACGCCCAGACAACCCGGCTGAACGGGGTCTCCGAGGAAGTGGCAATGGAAGAACCAGTCGTCCACCCGCACCTCGCGCTCGGCCACGATCCGTCCGCGGGCGCCCTTGCGGGTGATCTCGGTCACCCGGTCCACCATCAGCATGGGCGGGAGGGGAAAACGCGCCTTGAACTCGTCCGGAGCGTCCGTCACCAGGCGACCGTAGGCCAGCGCCAGGACCTCTTCACGCGAGAAGTGCGAGCGCTCCCTGAACTCGGCGTACTTCATGGCGTCTCTCCGAATCGGAGTACGTGACCCGACCAGGACAGCCCGGAGCCGACGCCGATCACCGCGATATCGTCGCCGGCGGTCCAGCGGTCCCAGTTCATCGAGATCACGGCAGGAGCACCAGCCGCGCCGGTATTCCCGAAGTTGATGACGTTGTGATAGTGGCGCTCGTCTTCGATCTCGCACTGCCGACACACGGCCTCCAGCATCCGCAGGTTGGCCTGATGGCCGACGAAGTGGAATCGGCGGTGCGGCTCCTCGAATTCCTTCTGAAGTCTGCGAAGGATCCGAATCGTCTTCTTGATCGCGAACATCTGGACGGTGCGGCCCTCCTGCCAGAAATGGCCGAACGAAGGTACGATGACCTTGTCGTGTCCGGACGGGCTCGAGTCGAGGCTGTTCCCCAGGATCTCGATCCGCGAGGGCACCCGGGTCGAAACGATCGCGGCCGAGGTCCCGTCGCCCCAAAGCACGGCAGCCGAACGGTCCGTGTAGTCCACGGCCGTGGTGAGGCTCTCCGGCGTGACGATGAGGATGTAGTCCGGCAATCCCTCCGGTCGCATCATCGAGAGCATGTAAAGAGCCACGTGAAAACTGGTGCACGCCGAGTTCACATCGAACGAGGGCACCTCCATCTCGAGCGCCGCCGCGATGGTGCAGGCATCCGCCGGTGACATCATGTCGGGCGAGCAGGAACCCGCGATCACCATACCGATGTCGCCCCTGTCCAATCCGGCTCGCTCCAGGGCCATCTCGGATGCGCGACGCCCGGTCTCGGCGTGCGTGTAAAGGGCTGCTTCGAGCGCCTGGGTCGGATCCAGGTTCCGGGTCTGCTCGATGTAGTCGAGCGGCAGGACCGTTCGGCGGGCGTCAATTCCGACCCGCTCCTCGATCCACTCCTGGTTGGTACCGATGTCGAGGTCGGTCAGGAACTGGTTCGTGATCTGGTTCTCGGGGTGGAAGTGGCCGAGACCGTGCAGGTAGAGACTCATCGCGTGAGCCCCGAGATGTGTTCGCCGCCGTCCACCCGGATGATCGCGCCATTGATCCAGGCGGCTTCCGGGAGCGACAGCAGGTAGATCACGTTCGCCACGTCTTCCGGAGTCGTGAGCCTGCCGAACGGATTCCGCGTGCGGGCCTGCGCCTTGAGGTGATCGTTGCCCGGAATGAGGCGCAGCGCCGGCGTGTCCGTGACCCCGGCCTGCACGATGTACGGACTCGAGGGCCACCTTGGCCGCAGCCACTGCCGCGTACCCCTTCCACGCGACCTCGTTGCCCTCGCTCGTCATACCCAGCACTCGCGCGTCGTCGGCGAACAGTCCTCGCGCCAGCACGTCCTGCGTCCACGTGAGAAGACTGGTGCCCATCGCGTAAATGGTGCGCACCATGTCCTCATCCTCGAGGAACAGGTCCTGGGCGTAGCCGGGCGGGGAAGTGAGTCCCTGCACCCCGTCCACGCCCTCGGCGAAGCTCCGGTCGACGACTTCGGCGAGACGCTCTTCTTCGAGGTCCAGTTCACGCGCGAGCGCGGCTCGGGCCGTGCTCTTCGCAGGCGCCTCCGGCCCGATGAGCTTCAGGTTGCCGAAGGCTATGGAATGAAGGAGGAGGCGAATCCGCCCTCCGCCGGCTTCGAGGCGCCGGGCAAGGTCGTCGAGGATCTCGGCCCGGCTGTCGTCGGCCAGTGCGTCCTGGTTGAAGGTCACGAGAGCGACGCCCCGCTCCCGGATCTTCTCGAACTCGGGCTCGATGCGGCTCATCGCTCCGCGGCGATCGCGGTGGACGACGCAGATGTTGAGGCCGTGTTCGGATAGCTTATGTGCCGTGGCGAGCCCGAATCCACTCGAGCCGCCCAGTATCAGCGCCCACTCATTCTGTCCGGATGGGGTCTTCCCCATGGGTCTCCCGGGTCTCGTGTTGCAGTTGTCTGCCGTTGACTTCCCTGGTCGCCACTAGGTTACGCAGACGCGGGGTCCTTAGCTAGAACGCCCATGGACTGCGCAGTGCAGTAAGAAGCCTGCCGAATACAGCGCCCGTGAACCCTCGGTCAGTCCCGGTCCGC
>JBDHBK010000180.1:0-4968 GCA_039592635.1 Gemmatimonadota bacterium | reverse complement strand
ATTCCGACGTCCGAAGTCGAAGGCCTGCTTGATCAGTTGGCGGGACTTCTTGCCCCTGTCGGAAGGATTCACGTTCTCGACCTCGTCCTTGCCAGGCGGGGCGCAACCGCCCGACTTCTGGCAAAGCATGACCGCGGCAGCTACCCTCGTCCGTGGGACGACTGGATGGCGCTCCTGAGTCGACGCTTTCAGCCGGTAGTTGCCGAGGGCTACTCGATCGACCTTCTCGGACTCCCCCTCTGGCACATGATCTACTTCCAGGGACGCACGGAATGACGATTAGACCGCTGACCTCGATTTCCATAGCTGTTCCTGTTTTCAACGAATCAGACGTACTTCCAACGCTGGTGGATCGGCTGACCGCAACTCTGGCGACCCTTGAAATTCCTAGCCAGCAGATCGTGATGGTCGACGATGGGAGCACCGATGATACAGCTGATCAGTTGCGCCGGCTTGTCGGGAAGGACCCGCGCTTTGAAGCCATCCTGCTGTCGCGGAACTTCGGTCATCAGGCCGCACTATCGGCAGCCCTAGATCGGGTCACCGGAGACGTTACGGTTGTCATGGATGCGGACCTCCAAGATGACCCGGATCTGATACCGGCCATGCTGGAGAAGTACCGCGAAGGTTATGATGTGGTATATGCTGTCCGGAGGACTCGAAAGGAGAACGTGCTCCGACGCACAACGTATCGGGTGTTCTATCGAGTGCTCTCCAAGGTCTCGAACGTCGCGTTGCCCGTCGACGCCGGCGATTTCGGCCTCATGTCCAAGAGGGTGGTCAAGGCTATCTGCGCGTCTCCGGAGCGTCAACGCTATCTTCGGGGTTTGCGCGCATGGGTCGGTTTCCGGCAGTACGGGTTGGAAGTCGACCGGCTCAGGCGGCAGGCGGGAGAAAGCAAGTACAGCACCGCTAAGCTGATGGCGCTGGCGCTCAACGGGATCTTCGCCTTCTCACTCATCCCGTTGAGGATGGCGACGCTACTTGGCGCTCTTGCGGTAACGGTCGCGGCGGCCTGGGCAGCCTTTGTTTTCTACGCCAAGCTGTTCTTGGACCAGTCGCCACAGGGGTTCTCGTCTCTTGTGATTACCGTGGTGTTCCTGTCCGGAGCCAATCTCTTCTTCTTGGGCGTGATCGGCGAGTACGTAGGCCGTACCTACGAGGAGAGCAAAGGCCGGCCGCTTTACGTTATCAGTGAAATTCTCGTTGGACGGTCTCGTCCCCTTCGCAACGACTGAGGCATGGATTCCGGTTATTCGTCCCGCTATGCCGATCTCTACCGAGGACACTGGTGGTGGCGGAGCCGTGAGCACCTAGTCGTTACGAGGATCGCCGAGCGGGCTCCGGTAGACGGCTGGGAGCGGGCACTCGACGTTGGGTGCGGTGACGCCCTGTTCCTCGGGAAGTTGGCCCGGTTTGCCAACACCGTGGAGGGCCTCGAAATCGACGAGAGTCTCGTATCGAAAGGCGCAGCAGAGCGTCATACCATTCACTTCGGAGCCTTGGCCGAGACCTTCGAGCCGGCCACTCCCTATGATTTCGTCAGCATGCTCGATGTTCTTGAGCACATCGAGGAGCCGCTACCGGCATTGAAGAGGGCCCGGGAGGTGCTGTCCCCCGGCGGAGTGCTTCTGATCACGGTACCGGCGTTCCAGGCACTGTGGACCAGCCACGATGCGCTCAACCATCACTTCGTTCGGTACACCCGGAGGGGGTTGGCACGGCTGGTCGAGGAAGCTGGCTTCGACGTGGTCGAATCTCGGTACTTCTTCCACTGGCTCGCTCTACCCAAGTGGCTCCTTGGTCGCATCGAACGAGCATTCGGAATCCCGCTCCATCGTGCCGAAATACCGCGGCGTGCCTTCAACGTCCTCCTGCATGCCGTCAGTCGCATCGAGCAGGCAGCCTTCAAACCTCTCGGCTGGTTCCCCGGCAGTTCTGTCCTCCTGGTCGCCCTCGCTCGACCCTCCGATTCCTAGTGTCGGAAGGTCCGTCTCCCCGTGAACACCATAGAAACGCCGTGCTCGTCGGCCGCGGAAATCGCCTCCGCGTCGCGCTTGGAACCGCCAGGCTGAATGATGGCGGTCACCCCGGCCTCCGCGGCGGCATCGACCCCGTCACGGAACGGGAAGAAAGCGTCAGAAGCCAAGACGAGCCCCTCAAGCTCGAATCCGGCCGCGGCCGCCTTATGGGCCGCCAGGTGTGCGGCGTCGACGCGGCTCATCTGACCGGCCCCGATTCCCACCGCCGCTCCATCGCGTGCCAGCAGGATGGCGTTCGACTTGACGGATTGCACCGCCGCCCATGCAAACGCCAGGTCTTCCCACTCGCCATCGGAGGGCGCTCGAGACGTCGCCACCGTCGCGCCGGACGCCCTGAGATCGGACGGCCGCGCTGGAGCGGGAGATCCCTGTACCAGCACGCCACCGATAACCCCGCGCAGATCCAGGCCCGGGGCGAGGTGACCCGAGTGACTGCCGAACCGTGCGGCGTCGCCCGGCTCCAGGATCCGGATATTCTGCTTCTGTCGCAGAATTTCGAGAGCCGGCGGAGCGTAGCCCGGCGCGACGAGACACTCTACGAACAGAGCCGCGAGTTCCTCCGCCACCGCTTCGGTCACCGGCTCGCTGAACACTACGGTCGAACCGAACGCCGACACCGGATCACACGCCAGGGCTTTTCGGTACGCTTCGGCCGGGGAGCGGCCCACGGCGATCCCGCACGGCGTCGTGTGCTTCAGGATTGCGCAGGCCGACTGGTCTCCTCCCAGGAATGGAGCGATGGAGAGGAGCGCCCCGTCGAGATCGAGAATGTTGTTGTATGAAAGGTCCTTTCCGTGCAACTGCCGCAGTCCGGGAATCCCCACAGGGGGGCTGGACGACACCCGGTAGAACGCCGCGGGCTGATCCGGGTTCTCTCCGTAGCGCAGTGACTGAACCCTCGTGAGAGGCACCATGAGGTCCTCGGGCAGACCGCCGGCATCGCTCTCCTCCTTGGAGCCGCGCAGGTAGCCGGCGACCGCTGAATCGTAGGCCGCCGTGTGCGCAAAGACCTTCGTCGCCAGGACGCGCCTGAACTCGTCCTGGTCCCCGCCTTCGTCGATCGCGGCGATGAGACGATCGTAGTCCGCGGGGTCGCATACCGGCCAGACAAAGGGGTGGTTCTTGGCCGCCGCCCGCAGCATCGTGGGTCCGCCGATGTCGATCTGCTCAAGTGCCCCGGCCAGGGTAGTGTCCGGGCGGGCGATTGTCTCACGGAACGGGTAGAGGTTGACCACGACGATCCCCACCGGATTGAGATCGTGCCGTTCCAGGTCCCTGACGTCACTCTCTACCGCGGGACGAGCAAGTAGGCCTGCGTGCACGGCAGGATGGAGCGTCTTCACTCGGCCGCCGAGGATCTCTGGGAAACCCGTATACTCGCCGATGCCGGTCACCGGGACCGAGGCCTCCCGGATCGCCTGGGCCGTACCCCCCGTCGACAGGAGTGTCCAGCCCCGGGCATGCAGCGCGGCCGCCAGATCCCCTATACCCGTCTTGTCCGAAACGCTCAAAATGGCGTAGGGCATTCCTCGCCTCTTTCAGTCGGTTGTCTTGTTAGAAACCATCGTGAATTCGTCGCCCGGATACCACGACCCCGTCCATTCGACTCGCCCGCCTGGACTCAACGCGTATCTGCCCTGCGCATAAGCTTCCACGACTGCTGGAAGCAACCGATGCTCGACTGCCAGAACTCGGCTGGCCAGCGCTTCAGCGTCGTCTCCAGCGAGCACCGGCACGGGCCACTGGGCGATGATGGCACCGTGGTCGTAAATCTCATCCACGAAGTGCACGGTAGCTCCGGAAATGCGGGTTCCACTCTTCACCACCGCCTCGTGCACTCGCCGCCCGTACATACCGGGCCCGCCGAACGACGGGAGAAGGGCCGGGTGAATATTGATGATGCGGCCTCGTAACGACCTCACCACGCTCGCCGGGATCAACTTCAACCACCCTGCAAGCACCACCAGGTCCGCCCCGGTCGAGTCGAGCGTCTCCTGGAGCCACTCACCTCCGTCGTCCGCGGGCGGGTGCGTGTATGCAGGGATGGAATGCTTCTCTGCCCGCTCGACCGCCCCGATGCCCGGCCTGCTGCCGATGACGGCTTCGACCCGAACGTGGGCGTTTGCGCGCAGGTGAAGGCGATCGATGATTGCCTGCAGGTTGGTGCCCGAGCCCGATGCCAGGACCGCTACTCCCAGGGATTCAAACATGCAGAGCCTCTGTCCCACGAACGATCAGGTGTGGTCCTCCGATACCAGCCGCAGTCCCTTGATTCCCGTAAGCAAATCCGGCACTCGGATCACGCCCGACATCTCCGGGCCATCATACTCGCCGTCCTCCCCTGCCACCAGCATTCCGACACCGCCGAGGCTCAACGCGGGAAGCACGTCGCGCGTCCTGTCCCCGGCGTACAGACCGCCCCTGGTCTCCACCCCCATCGTTGCCGCCGCAAGAGTATAGAGACCCAGCCCCGGCTTTCGACACTCACAATCATCGCCCGGAGCGTGGGGACAGTGGAACGTAGCGTCAATCCGGGCTCCCTCGTCCGCCAGCAAGGACCCCAATCTGGCCTGCACCGCCCGGAAAGCCGATCCGTCGAAGTACCCCCGACCGATCCCTGACTGGTTCGTAACGATCACCACCGGCACCGCCGCATGGTTCAAGCGACGTACCGCCTCGCCGGCCCCGGGGAGCAACACCACATCGTCTGGACTCCCTACATAGCCCGTGTCCCGAATCAGGGTTCCGTCCCGATCGAGGAACGCGGTGGTCGGGCGAAACCCGTCGTGGATCACGATCCCGTGTCCTCGCCGACCAGGATTCGCTCCACAGCCCTGATCAGCAGACCCTGCTGCCCCTCCAGGACCGTTCGGAAGTCCAGCAGGCACGAGCCGCCCTCAATTCGAGCGATCACGGGAGGATCCTG
>JBDHBK010000179.1:0-4969 GCA_039592635.1 Gemmatimonadota bacterium | reverse complement strand
ACGCGCCGGGCCAGACCTGAATTCCGGATCATGAAGCGCACGGCGCCGTGCATCGGGTTGTCGGGGTGCGAGTACGGACAGGCCGACATGCAGCGTGCACAGTCCGTCCCGATCTTGCTCCAGTATGTGAAACAGGCTTCCGAGTCGATCTGCCACCGCAGAGCCCCGTCGATTTCGGTTCGAAGGCCTCGGCCGATCGACTGGCTGGGACACACGTCGGCGCACTTCTCACAGATGGAGCAGAAGTCGAGGACGGAGTGCTCCGGCTCGCGGCTGGCAGGTACCAGGGGCAGGTCAGTCGTCACCACGGCCAGTCTCACACGAGGTCCGAGCCGAGGCGTCATGAGGAGGCCCATGCGGCCGATCTCGCCGAGGCCGGCGTCGCGAGCGACCAAGGGGCAGACGACGCGGTAGTTGCCATCGATGTGCGCCCGGGAGGGATACCCCAGGTTCCGGATGAACTGGGCCAACTGCACGGCGATGGCCCCGGAATCCATGTACTGCTGGGCCGACTCCATCACCGTGGGTCCGCGCGGCGCCCTGTCGATCATCTCCTTCGCCATCTCGACCGTCACGGCGATGGCGTACGTGTGATCGAGCCGTACGGGCTGGCCGTACTGCTCCCCTCGCCCCACGGTCGTGTACTTGTGGTAGTCCTGGAGTTCGGTGATGCCGACGTCCACGGCTCCGAGCTTGATCGCCCACTCCCTCACGAACTCTGAGATCGCCGCCGGGTCCGGGTCCTGCGGCTCCGGAGCAGCCGGTCCGTCCACCATCGAGTGCAGTTCGGCGATGGTCTCGAAGCTGGCGTCCGCCGCGGCGAACATGTACGGGTCGTAGTGTGCGGACCCCGGTTTCAGAAGGCCCGGTTGGGCCCGAAATCGATCGTCCGGCCCCCGATGCTCCGGCTTCTCGGCGTAGTAGGATTCGAATCTCTCCGAGCCCGGCTCGAGACGAGCGCGCGAGAACATGATGTCTCGCTCATCGATCCTAGTGGTCGGTGTGTCTCTCTCGGCGCGGTGCTTCGCCCCGGTCGGAACCAGGAGCGCGATCGCGCCCAGGGCCGCCACCACCAGCAACGCGACCCCCGTGAACTGTCCCGCATCGCCCGGCACGGCAGCCACCGAGAGGAACGGCAGCGGAGCCATGATCGACAGCCCGAACAGCCGTTTCGCGGCCCGCGGCTCCTTCTCGACGAGTGAGACCAGCATGGCAGCCACGAGGATGGCGAACAGCGAGATCCCCGTGGCGATCAGAATCCCGTCGAGTGAAGGCGCGGCTGCGATCGGCATGCCGGTCGTCCCTGGAGTCGCGGTGTGGAATCCGGTCAGGAGAGCAAACTCCGGGTTCAGCCATCGCCGGCGCAAGCGGCGTGCAGCGGGCACGAGCGAGGCCAACCGCCACGACCCGGGCCTACATGAACAGGCTCGCACTTGATTATCCTTGTCAGGACCGTACGCTACTCGCTTCGAGAGAACCCATGTCCGAACTGCTGGAACGACTGAAGACGGCGTTGGCCGACAGGTACCTGATCGATTCGGAGATCGGGTCCGGCGGCATGGCAATCGTGTACGGGGCCACGGACCTCAAGCACGATCGCCCTGTGGCGCTCAAGGTTCTCCGTCCCGAGATCTCGTCGTCGGTCGGAAGCGACCGGTTCCTCCGTGAGATCCAGATCGCGGCGAAGCTGACACACCCCCACATCCTGCCGCTCTACGACTCGGGCGAGGCCGCCGGCCAGCTCTACTACGTCATGCCGTTCATAGAGGGAGAGACTCTGCGCGACCGGCTGGACAGGACGGGCCCGCTGGAGATCAAGGACGCCATGCAGGTAGTGCGGGAGGCGGGCAGCGCGCTGAGCCATTCCCACTCGCACGGGATCGTGCACCGGGACATCAAGCCCGGGAACATCATGCTCTCGGGCGGACACGCGGTGGTCGCCGATTTCGGAATCGCCTCGGCCGTTACGGAGGCGGGCGGAGAGAGTCTGACCCGTACCGGCGTCTCGGTCGGCACCCCCGACTACATGAGCCCCGAGCAGGCCGCCGGGAATCAGCCGGTCGACGCCCGCAGCGACGAGTACTCCCTGGCGTGTGTCCTGTACGAGATGCTCGTGGGGCAGCCACCGTTCACGGGGCCCACGCCCATGGCGGTGATGGCACGGCACAGCCTGGATCCGGTACCGAGCGTGCGTACCCTCCGGAGCACGATCCCCGCCGGGCTCGAAGAATCGCTCAACCGGGGTCTGGCGAAGATGCCCGCGGACCGTTTCCCGACGATCGAGCGGTTCGTAGGGGCCGTCACGGGAGAGCAGACAGCAGCGGCCGGTTCGGCCCGGAGCGTAGCGGGGGCGAGGCCGCGCGGCCTCTTCAGGAAGGTCGCGTGGGTCGGTCTCGCGGTGGCCGCGATGGCGGCCGCGGTGCTGATCGGACGAAACTTCGACTTCGAGGCCCTGTTCGCACCGGACGAGGAGCAGCTGGTGGCCGTGCTGGATTTCGAGGCCATCGTGCCGGACTCGCTGGAGTACCTCGCGCGCGCCGTGCCGGAGTTCATCGCCACGGCGATGGGACCACGGGCGCTGGGCCGCCGCCTGGTCCGGAAGACATGGGACGAAGTGCGGGGAACGGCGGTGGATCCTCAGGTACGATACGATCGGGTGGCCGATGCGCTGGGCGCGACTCACGTGCTGAGGGGCGAGGTCATCCTGCAGCCCGACGGCGGCGTGCGCGTACGAGCAGAGCTCCTGCAGGGTCGGGAGATCGTGACCGAGGCCGCAGCCATCGCGCCGACGGGAGACGCGATCGCCGTGGCAGAGACGCTGGGAGTGCAGCTCCTGGCTGGCTCGGCGGGAGAGTTCCACCGGCTCTCGGGCCTGGCTACGTCGTCTACGGCCACGGTGAAGGAGTGGCTGCGCGGCATGGAGGCGTTCAGGGAAGGAAGGTACGAGGAGGCCGTGACGGCCTATTCGGCAGCGCTGGACCAGGACTCCACGTTCGCCCTGGCGGCGTGGGGCCTGATGAATGCCTACCTGTGGCTGGAGGGCAGCGGCCAGGGGCGTGGCGTTCGCCTGGCGTGGGAGCACAGGGACAGGCTCCCCCCGGCCGACTCGGCGATGTTCGTGGCCGAGAGCCGGCGCAACGGCTATCCGGAGCGGCTGCCGGCTGGAGAGGCGGACGTTCTCGAACTCTACGAGCGGGCCGTGCAAAAGTACCCGGAGCGCTGGGACGCCTGGTTCCGGTACGGTGACTTTCTGTGGCACGAAGGCGGAGCGTTTGTGGACGACGGGCGACCGACGGCGGTGCGGGCATTCAACCGCGCGATCGCGCTCGACTCGGTGGGGCACGACGAAGCGTGGAGGCATCTGGCCGAGCATTACCTGCTGACCGGGGACGTGCAGGCGTTCCGGGCGCTGCCACCGCAGCATCAGGACCGGGCAACTTCCATCGCTCTCACCCTCATGGATCCAGGGGTGGAGCTCGATCCGGCGGAGCGTGCCTGGCTGGAGCGTAGCTACTTCCCACCCGGCAACATCCTCATGGGCTTCCAGGCGGCGGGCGCGCCCATGGATGAAACGGAGCGACTCGCCCGGCTCCTGGAGCAGCGAGCCGATAGCGGTGACGCCAACGCGGCCCAGTTGGCGGGTGTGTTTGCCATGAACCGGGGTCGGCCGGAGAGAGCGGCCGAGCTGCTTCGCCTCGCCGAGCAACCGTCGCCGGTCTGCCGCGGACAACCCTGCCAGCTGCTCGAGCAGTGGCTTCAGTCGGGAGCTTTCGTTGAGGGTATGGCCGAGATCGTCCGACCGATGCGGGACTCGCTCCTGGCCGGGTGGGCGGGGCGCGATATCGTGGACATCACGTCCGACGATCTAGACGTGCGTATTGCAGCGGGCGAGATGGTGTACTACGGCTTCTGGATCGCCGTGTGGGACCTGATGGAGGGTGACCGGAGGCGGGCGGAGGCCACGCTCGAGCTTGCAGATCGGGTGAAGGACCTGTCTGACCGCGTCTTCTGGATCGAAGTATCCGAGTTGTTCGCAGGTTTCCTCGAAGCACTCCTCGCGGCCGAGCGCGGTGACGCTGACGCGGCACGGGCAGTGGCGGTGGCGGACTCGCTGTACGCCATGGGGGGAATGGAACGCTCGACGATCGCGCTGCAGGTACTTCTGTCTGAGCTGTACGAGAGGGCTGGGAACATCGAGAAGGCACTCGGAGTCCTTCAGAGAGTGTGGATGGTAGGCGGCGAGGAATACGCGTGGTTCCTTTCAGATCGCCTTCTCAAACGCGGCCGCCTGGCTGCCGAGCTCGGATATCGTGACGAGGCGATCCAGTCCTACGAGCACTACCTGACGCTTATGTCGGATCCGGAGCCGGCGCTCGAAGAGACGGTCGCTGGCGCGAGAGCCGAGCTGGACACTCTGCGAGGGGACTAGTCGCGGGCTGCGACTGGGGCCCTGGAGGTCGCGGCCCTGCACGGGCTGCGACCTCCACCTCAAGCGAGAAAGCGGACCCTCAGTCTCCGGGTACCGGGAAGCCCCTGGCACGCATCAGAGCGTCGACTTCGGCGTCCCGTCCGCGAAACTCGCGGTACGCTTCGGCCGGGTCCATGGCGTTTCGGATCGAATACAGGTACTTGACCATCTTCGCGGCGACTTCCGGATCGTAGAACCCGCCCGGCGCTTCGGCGAAGGCCTCCGCCGCATCCGCCACCAGGACTTCCGCCCAATCGTAGCTGTAGTAGCCGGCCGAGTATCCCTCACCCGAAAACGCATGAGTGAAATGTGGGCTGCGGTGCCGCATCACCATCTCGCCGGGCATCCCGAGTTCGGCCAGCGCCTGGCGCTCGAAGGCGTCCACGTCGAGACCGGTTGGATCCATGGTGTGGTACTTCATGTCCATGATCGCCGAGGCCGTGTACTCGGTCGTCTCGAATCCCTGGTTGAACGTGGCCGCGTTCCTGATCTTGGCGACCA
>JBDHBK010000178.1:0-4980 GCA_039592635.1 Gemmatimonadota bacterium | reverse complement strand
CCGCCGGCTTCTTGCTCACGCCTCGCACCTCCGTAGAGGGCTGAGTCCAGCCTCAGTCGCTCGCCGCGTCCCGCGGCCGCCCGCCCGGAGGCAGGTTCTCGTTCAGGTAGCGCGTCATGTAGGTGAACAGGTGCTTCCGCGTGCCCGGTCCCTCGAAGATCCCGTGTGACCGGTTCGGATACGCCAGCATCGTGAAGTACTTGTTGGGCTTGATCAGCTCGATGATCAGCTGCTCGGCGTTCTGGAAGTGAACGTTGTCATCGCCGGTGCCGTGGACCAGGAGCAGGTTGCCCTCCAGTGCAGACGCGTACTTCAGGGCGGCGGCCTCTTCGTAGTCCTCCGGGTGCTCGTCGATCAGACCCATGTAGCGTTCCGTGTAGATCGTGTCGTAGTTCTGCCAGTTCGTGACCGCGGCCACCGCGATCCCGGTGCTGTAGATATCGGGGTAGCGGAACAGGGCCTGCAACGTCGCGCCCCCGCCGCCACTCCACCCCCACATCCCGACACGGGAGGCGTCCACGTACGGCCGCTCCGCTATCACCCGGGCCGCAGCTGCCTGGTCCGCGCTGTTCACCGAGCCAAGTTTCCGGTACTGAGCCTTGCGCCAGTCCCGGCCGCGTGGGCCGGGCGTTCCCCGGTTGTCCACGCTGGCCACGATGTATCCCTGCTGTGTGAGCATGGTGTGCCAACCGTAGTTGCCGAAGTCGAACCGGTCCAGCACCGTCTGAGCGAACGGGTGACTGTAGGCGTAGAAGAGCACCGGGTATTCGAGGCTTGGATCGAAGTCCGGCGGATACATGATCCACGCGTCCAGCATCGCATCGCCCACGTCGATCTGGAACAGCTCGGTGCGTCCACGATCGAGCGCAGCCAGGGTCTCGTTGAGGCGGGCGTTGTCCTCGAGCACGCGCAGGACCTCGTGATCCGGAAGAGTGACCAGGCTCGTGACCGGGGGGGTCGTGAGCGTGGTGTACGTGTGAATCGCGAACGCCCCGTCCGGGGAGATGCTGTACGTGTGCGTCCCCGGCTGATCTTCCGGAGACAGCCTTACCGGGTCGCCGCCGTCCAGGCTCACCCTGTACAGGTAGCGCTGCGTGGCGTTCTCGGGCGAGGCGATGAAGTAGATCCAGCCTCCGTCCTCGTCGATCAGCTCCACGCTCTCGACTTCCCAATCGCCGGACGTGATCGGGACGAGCTCGCCGCTGCTGCGATCGACGGTGTAGATGTGCCTCCAGCCGGTGCGCTCGCTGATCCACGTCATGCGCTCGTCGCCGTCCAGCCAGATCCAGTCGTCAATGGCATCGAGGTACGCGGCATCGGTCTCGGTGAGCAGGCTGCGCACCGACCCGTCGTCCGCGTCGCACAGCATCACGTGGTTGGTGTTCTGGTGGCGGTTCATGCGCTGGAGGGCCACTTCGTCACCGTTACCGGACCACTCCATGCGCGGGATGTAGTTGTCCCGCAGGTCGCCCGGCACGTCGCACCACACGGTCGCGCCGCCGTCGGCGCTCACGACGCCGACTCGTGCCGCGGAATTCTGCGTGCCGGTCTTCGGGAACTGGACGGGGATGGTGAATGAGTAGAGGGAGTCCGTGTTGTTGATCATGTCGAACACGCCGATCCCTTCGGCGTCGAGCTGCCAGTACGCGATCGACTCGCCGTCCGGGGCCCACCGCCAGCCGTCGGCGGGAAGCGGCATGAAGAACTCCTCCTCGTACACCCAGTCGAAGTTCCCGTTGATGATCGTCTCGGAGCCGTCGTTCGTGAGTCGCGTCACCTCGCCCGTCGCGATGTTCTCGACGAACAGATCGTTCTCGCTCACGTAGGCGAACCGCTCGCCCGACGGGTCGAACTTCCCGTACATGAGGCTGGACTCCGGCCGGTCCGCCCCCATCTGTCTCAGGGCGCCCGTGTCCAGGTCCATGACCCAGTAGTCGCCGCGCGAGTTGAACCGCCAGACGCGCTTCGAGTTGCTGTAGATCAGCAGCCGGCTGCCGTCCGGGGACCACACGTAGTTCTGGATTCCGAGCGGCCGGGTGGCGCCCTCCGGCACGAGCTGCTCCGAGGAGACGAGCACCTCGCGCTCGCCGCTCGCGGCGTCGTAGCCGACCAGGTCTCCGCGTTCCAGCGCGGTGTATGCAGACCCGTCCTCCAGCCAGCGCGATCGGCCCGGGAAGTCCGGGAAGAAGTCACTGGAGCCGTACAGCCGGTCCAGCGTCACCTTACTGGCGTCCGTCGTCTCCTGGGCACTCAGCGGGGGCGTGATGGCCACCAGGGCGGCCATCGCCGCCGCGGCCATCAGCCCGGTCGTCATACGATTCACGAGTCTCATGGAGTTTCCTCTGCTCTGCGGTATCATCGAGGCTGTCACGCGGCTCGCGCCGCGGCGTCAAGATACTGAGATCCCGACTCTCACGCTCTACTGACAGACAGCGAGGCCAGGGCGTTTAACCGGTTCCCCTCAGTCCGAGGCCGCCTCCTGCGGAAGCCCTCCCGGCGGCATGTGCTCCTTCAGATAACGGGTCATCTCCGTATACAGGTGCAGATGGGTCCCCGGCCCTTCGAAGATTCCGTGCGACCGATTCGGGTAGGAGAGCATGGTGAAGTGCTTGTTGTGACTGATGAGCTCGTTCACCAGGGCTTCGAAATTCTGGTAATGCACGTTGTCGTCCGCCGTGCCATGTATCAGCAGAAGGTTGCCCTCGAGGTTCTTCGCGTGCGTGATGGGCGCCCCGGCCTCGTAGTCCTCGGCCGCCTCATCGGGCAGGCCCATGTATCGCTCGGTGTAGATCGTATCGTAGTACTTCTGGTGCGAAACTGCCGCCACGGCGATTGCCGTTCCGTACACTTCGGGGTACTGGAAGATCAGGTTCAGCGCCATCTTGCCGCCGCCGCTCCAGCCCCAGGTCCCGACGCGCTCCGCATCTACGTAAGGCCGCTCGATAATGATCCGGGCCGCTGCGGACAGGTCGGCCACGTTGAGTTGCCCGATGTTCCGGTACAGCGCCTTCCTCCACTCACGCCCGCGCGGGCCCGGGGTGCCACGGTTGTCGACGCTCGCCACGATGTAGCCCTGTTGCGTGAGCATCACGTGCCACAGGTATCTGCCGCCGCCCCACGAGTCCTGCACCGTCTGGCCCCACGGCTCGCTGTAGCCGTAGAACACGATCGGGTACTTCTTCGCCGGGTCGAAGTCCGGCGGGTACATCATCCAGGCGTCGAGCAGCGCGTCGCCGATGTCCACCTGGAAGAGCTCGAACTTCCCACGATCCAACGCCGCCACCGTCTCCCTTTGTTTCCGATTGTCGGCCAGGGTGCGGATCACCTCGTGATCGGGCAGTCTGACGAGGTCGGTGACCGTCGGAGATCCGAAGCTGGAATAGGTGTGAATCGCGAACCGCGCGTCGGGCGAGATGTCGTAGCCGTGCGTTCCCGGCTGGTCCTCGGGGGTGAGTCTCTCGGCGTCCCCCCGGCCGTTGAGGCGCGCCCGGTACAGGTAGCGTTGCGTCGCGGTCTCGGGGGAGGCCGTGAAGTAGACCCGACCGCCATCCTCGTCGATCCGCTGGATGCCAACGATCTCCCAGTCTTCTTCGTCGTCGGTGACGGCACGGACCTTCTTGCCATTTCGCGATACGCGATACAGGTGGCGCCAACCGGATCGCTCGCTGACCCAGGTGAACTCCTTGTCGCCGTCCAGCCACTCCCAGTCGCTGACCGCGTCGAGATATGCCGGGTCAGTCTCCGTGAGAATCGTCCGTGTCTCTCCCGACCCGACGTCGCACAGCATCACCTGGTTCTCGTTCTGATGACGGTTCATGCGCTGTATGGCGATCTCATCCGAATTGCCGGACCACTCCATGCGCGGGATGTAGTTGTTCCTCGAGACGCCCGGTACGTCGCACCAGGTGATCTCGCCGCCGGCGCTCGAGACCACGCCCACCCGAGCCGCGGAGTTCGTGCCGCCGGCCTTGGGGTACTCGACCGGGATGGTGTAGGAGTATACGGAATCCGTGTTGTTGATCATCAGGAAGTGACGCACTCCCTCGGCGTCCAACTGCCAGAAAGCGATCGACTCTCCGTCGGGGCTCCAGCGGAAGCCGTCCCGGGCGAAGAACTCCTCTTCGTACACCCAGTCGAAGGTGCCGTTGATCAGGGTTTCCGAACCGTCGCCCGTGAGCCGGACGACCTCGCCGGTAGCGATGTCTTCGACGAAAACGTCGTGCTCGCTGACGTATCCCACGCGCTGTCCCGCCGGATCGAACTTGGCGAACATGAGGCTCGCCTCGGGCCGGTCGGCGCCGATCTGTCGCAGGTCGTAAGTCTCCAGGTCGATGACCCAGTAGTCCCCGCGCGTGTTCTGCCGCCACACACGGCGCGAGTTCGTGAAGATCAGCAACCGCTTCCCGTCAGCGGACCACTGGTAGTCATGGATCGACAGAGGCCTTACGGTTCCCTCGGGCATGAGCAACGAGGCCGACACCACGACGGTGCGAATGCCCGCCTCCGTCTCGTATCGCACCAGGTCCTGTGCGTCGGTCGCGGCGCTGGAAGGCTCCAGAGTGGTGTAGAACGTGCCGTCCTCCAACCACCGGGCCTGCCCGAAGTAATCCGCCCTGAAGTCCGCCGAGCCGTAGAGCCTCTCGAGGGTGACGGCTGCCGGGTCTGCCTCCTGGGCCAGGACGGCGGGGTTCAGGACCGGGGAGAAGACGAAGAGGAGAATCGCGCCCGGCCAGGCGCCTCGCATCACAAATCGCATCTGATTCCTCACGGTTTCCGGAATCGCCCCTCTGTGTCGCAGGCCAGGGCGGTCTGCGGCCACCACCACCGCGGCTTGGCCCTGGGGCAAGCTATCGAATGGAGGAAGTACGCGCGCTCGTCTCGAAAGTTCGCAGGACGACCCGGGGCGGAGACTCCTAGAGACCGAGCATCTTGAGAATGTCGTTGAGGAACGCGAATCCCATGAAGAAGATGACGACCGTT
>JBDHBK010000177.1:0-5008 GCA_039592635.1 Gemmatimonadota bacterium | reverse complement strand
GGGACGGTGCGTGCCTGGGCTTGGGACGCGAACCGAACTCGTCCGAGACGTGGTGCCATCTTCCCTGCTCCATGCAGGAGACCGGAATCACGGTCTCGGTGATCGCTTCCAGGACGATGGTTCGGTTGGTGATGCGGTTCTGCTTAGCCCCGATCAGCTGCTCTCCGTCAAAGATGAGCACATCCACCTCACCCTTATTCGAGGCGACGAGACTCGGCACGCTTCCCGATCCGAGTTCGCCGATCGAGACCAGTCCCGAGGTAAGAGCATCTCCCAGGAGAAGGTACGGAAGGTCGGGCTGCACGCCCGAGATGAGCGGGAATATGGTGAGGTTGTCGTGGCGCTGGGACGCGCCAGGCTCGACGCTCAGCAAGGGCGTCGGCGGCTGGTGGACTCCGGTGGACTCGGCATGTGTCATGGCACCTCCCGTATTCTCAGGTTCATTCGAAGAGTACGGAGAGGGTGTGACAGTCCCGGGCCGAGATGCCTTGGAAATCCAGCCGATTCAGGGGCTTGACATGACGAGGGTGTTTGACGGATTGACACCCGCTGGAGGCTTGTGTGTTAGTTGGGCACTCAATTGTCGGCCAGGAGAACCACATGCCCCTTACAGAGTGTCCCGACTGCGGCGGAGTCGTGTCTGACGCCGCGCTCACGTGTCCTACGTGTCACCGGGTTTTGGCTGCGGCCAGCACGGGTGGAGACACGATGGTGCTGCGGTGCGCTCGTTGGGCTGTGGTGGGGGCATTGGGAATGGTCCTCGTCTGGGCTCTCGTCCAACTGCTGGCGTGATTCACGCCGGCTGAGCCCCTATATTGGGGCATGCTCTCCAAAATGCGCCGCTGCCTCGAATGCGACTACACCTGGAGTCACTATCTCGACTTCCCCACCTGCCCGAAGTGTGGCGAGAATGTCGTCGAGGCAAAGGTCAGGCGTGAGGTTTCCCGAACGAAGAAAATTGCCATCATCGTGATGGGCATCGGCGTCGCCATTTCGGTGCTCGCTGAGATCTTCCAGTTGGTGTTCGCCTGACGCAACCCTCGGCGTCAGGCACGCCAGCGCCGGCGCCCCACCCTCACTCGTACCTGAGCGCCTTCACCGGATCCAGCCGAGCCGCCCTCAGGGCCGGGATGAGCGTCGCCGCGATGCCCACACCCACCAGCAGCAGGCCCACGCCGCCGAAGGTCACGGGATCCGACACGCCGACGCCGTACAGCATGCTCCCAAGGGGACGGGTGGCCACGAAGGCGAGAACCAGGCCGATGAGCGCGCCCACACCCACCAGCACGCTGCCCTGCCCGATCATGAGGCGGATGACGTCCGAGGGGCTGGCTCCGATCGACACTCGAATCCCGACCTCGCGCGTGCGGCGCGCTGCCGTGTAGGCCACGACGCCGTACAGCCCGATCGTTGCGAGGAGGGCCGCCAGTCCACCGAAAACGGCCAGCAGGATTCCTCCCATGCGCGGCGCGAACAGCATGAGCCCCATGTGTTCGGCCATCGTCTTGAGTTCCATCACGGGTAGGTCCGGCGCGATCGTCCGCACCTCTCGCTGCAGGATCGGGAGCAGCGAGCCGGGCTCACCCGACGTGCGTGCCACGAGCGACATGAAGCTCTCGTTGCTCTGTCTGTACGCCTGGTACACGAAGGGGCGCGGGGCCTCTCCCAGCGTCCGGACCTTGGTGTCGCGAGCCACGCCGATCACGGTGCGGACCTCGCCGTCCGGATCTCCCAGGCGCAGCGTCTTTCCGAGCGCGCTCTCACCGGGCCAGTGCTGCCGCGCCGCGGCTTCACTCACTATCACTACGAGTGGAGCCTCCCGGTCATCCGATTCGGTGAAGTCGCGTCCCTCGAGCAGGACCACGTCCAGGGTCCGGAAGTAGTCCGGTGATACCCGGGTCACGTCCACGCTCGGAGGAGACTCGAGATTGATGTCCGCGCCCACGGGATAGATCTCATTCGTCTGGACTGCGGCCCCGAGGGGGAGCCGACTCGCCATCGTGGCCGATTCGACGCCAGGCAGGGCCCGCGTCCGCTCCAGAAGGCGCGCCAGGACCTCGTCCCTGTGGTCTCTATCCCAATCCGTCAGGCCGGGAGCCACCGTCATTACGACCGCTCGCTCACCCTCGAACCCGGGGTCGATCTCCTGCGCGGCGATCAGGCTGCGCACGAACAGTCCCGCCCCCACCAGTAGAACCATGGAGATGGCGACCTGCGCCACCACGAGGACGTTGCGGAGACCGAACCGGCGATACCGGCTGCCAACCGTGGACGGAAGGTCCTTGAGAGCCGGCACTAGCTGCGGTTTCGTTGCCTGCAGCGCTGGCACGAGGCCGAACAGCAGCCCGGCCAGCACTGCCACGCCGAAGGTGAAGGCCAGCACGGTGGCGTCCAGCCCCAGGTCGAGCGACAGCGAGATCAGCATCGGCGGCTGGAATCGCACGATCGCCGTCGTGATTCCCCAGGCGAGCAGAAGGCCGAGCGCGCCGCCGGCTACGGCCAGCAGCAGGCTCTCCGTGAGGAGCTGCCGGATCAGGCGACCACGGCCAGCCCCCACGGCCAGCCGGATCGCTATCTCGCGGCGGCGCCCGAGGGCCCGGGCGATCATCAGGTTGGCCAGGTTCGAACACACGATGAGAAGCAGCAGTCCGACGACGGTCATCAAGAGTGCCGCCACCGGAGTCATGTAGCCGTCGATGTTGGGGTGCATGCGCACGTCGTTGCTCGAGATGACGTGAAACGACCTGTCGGCGTTGCTCTCGGGAAACGCGGCGGCGAGCTGCGCCGCCTTGAGGTCCATGCGCGCTTGCGCCTGTTCCTGCGTCATGCCGGGCTGCAGCCGACCCTTCACCAGGTAGTTCCGGCCGCTCCGCACGTCCAGGCCTGAGCGGGAGGGGTCGAAGTACGTGATGGCGCTGGCCGGGATCCACACCTCCACGTTGAAGCCGACCCAGACACCTTTGAACCACTCTGGAGCCACCCCGACGATCTCGAACGGCTTGCCCTTCAAGATGATGGTCTGCCCGATCACGTCCGGATCGGCGCCGAAGTGCCGCTTCCAGAGGCTGGTTCCGATGACGGCGACCGAGGCACCCGGCTCATCGTCGAGCCCGTCCTGGAACACCCGTCCGCGAGCCGCCGGGATCCCCAGGACGTCGAAGTAGTTCCCGGACACGTTCTCCCCGAACAGGACCTCTGCTTCGGTCCCGACCGTCATGCCCACGAAATCCGCCGCGTAGGCGGCCACGTCCACGAACGTCTCCCTGTCCCGCCTGATCTCGACGTAGTCGGGGTAGTCGTGCGGGTTCATGAACGTCTCGTCGCCATCCAGCGTGTAGATGTCGACCAGCTCTTCGGGGCTATCCACCGGTAACGGCCGTAGCAGCACGGCGTTGACGATGCTGAAAATCGCGCTGTTGGCCCCGACCCCGAGGGCCATGGTCAGGAGAGCGACAACCGTGAAGACGGGACGGCGGATGAGTTGTCGGAGAGCGTAGCGGAGATCAGCCAGCATGTGTGCCTCGCGTGAGGGCCCGGGGGTTCGGCTTGACTGTGGGCTCTACGAGGCTGCGATCAGCGTTGTTTCATGGGGCAACGGGGCGCCGGCGTGGGGCGCGCGAGGCTAGAAGCCCTCGACCGAGCCCAGGTACTCTTCGTACCAGGGCGTGGCGATGGGAACGACTTCGGAGAAGGGGACAGGGTCACCCACGCCGGCCACCAATCGCCGATGCTCCGGGGCCGTCCCCAGGTAATCGAGCATCGGCAGTTGGCTGGCTTCGTACGGCCACTCTCCGGAGTAGCGGCCGTTCATGATCGCGATCGGTGTCCGCACGCGAGGCAGGAATTGAAAGGGATCCACCTCGGGAGGAGGCGACGGAAGCAACGGAACGAGCGCCCCAGTCTCTGTGAACGCCACCTTGATCCGCGGCTCCGTAGCAAGGAAGATCGGTGAGTGAGTCGCTCCGATGAACATTCCGTAGTAGGCCAGCCGCCTGGCATCCATATCCGGCCGGGCCTCCAGGTAGTCGACCGCTCTCCTGAGTTCCCTGACCCACCGGATCACTATCTCCGGTGACTGATAAAACCAGTCCTGCTCCACACCCGTCAGCGGATCATACGGCTCGTAGGTCCCGTACAGAATGGGCACGGCGACGGCCCGGCCACTCCGAAGGAAGTAGTCGAACATGATCGTATGCTTCGCGTCGAGAGCTGGGGAATCCTGGGCATAGCCGTTGAAGAACAGGATGGTCTGGTAAGGGGGCCGTCCTTCCTCAGGGAGGAAGAGATAGACCCCCATCCGGCCGCCGGAGCCCGGGCCCGTGAAGCTGACCCGTTCCATGGGCCAGCCGTTGACAGTATCTGCCAGCTCGACCACCGGATCTAGCGCCGCGGGCTCGTAGTCATACAGGCGGGCATAAGTCTCGTACACAGAGTCTCCGGCAGGCGACTCCGACCAGTAGTCTCGTGTGGGCTCGCGAGGTTCGAGCGGCTCGCTCATGCGTGCCGCCTGGACGGAATCCGGAGCCAGCACAAGCCTCATCCCGTTCTCGGGAGAACGATCCCATGGGGACAGGATCCGCGAGTCATAGTCATCAGGTGGGCCCCAGGCCTCTGCCCAACTGCCGCCGAATGAGAGCCGCCCATCTTCCCGAGCGTTGTAGGCCCACTCCCGCACGTTTCCATACTGGTCGAAGGCCCCGAAGGGCCCCTCTGTCTGAGGAAATCCGACGGCTTGCGGACCCGTGCCATCGAGGTTGGAGCGCCGGATCAGCCCGAACTGGGTACCGACTCGCAACGCGTAGCGGAGATGTCGAACACTCGGCAGGCTCCTCCCGGCAAAACGGGCATAGGCGGTGGCCTCGTACCAGCTGATCCCGCCCACGGGAAAGTCCGCCTGCCCCGGCGGGAAGGCGCCGGCTTCCCACGTACTCGGGCCCGGCCGCCCCGTGCGATCGACCAGCAACGCCATCGCCTCTACCAAGGGGACGGTCTGGCCGTCGAGATCGAA
>JBDHBK010000176.1:0-5010 GCA_039592635.1 Gemmatimonadota bacterium | reverse complement strand
CCGGGTGAAACCCGGGTCCTGGCGGGCCTGGGCGACGCCATGGTCGTGGTCCTTCTTGCCTACGTGCTGATTCGCGTGGGTGACACCGTCTGGCAGGGAAAACTGGACTACGTGCTGGCGTTCGACGTGTTCAGCATCCTGTTCCTGCTGGAGGTCCTGCTGCACCTGGTTCCGGCCCTCATGCTCATGAACAAGTCGAAGCGCACGGACAGGACATACCTGTTCCGGGCTTCGCTGATGATCGTGTTCGGAGGGGCCCTGTATCGCTTCTCGGCCTACTGGTTCGCATTTCAACCGGGAGACCACTGGAGCTACTTCCCGGCCATACCGGAGATCCTGATCACCGTCGGTCTCGTAGCGTTCGAGATCGCGGCTTACATAATGATCATCAAGAGATTCCCCATCCTTACGGGCGCGCCCCCCGCGACCGCGAAAGCCTGAGGAGTGACAGATGGCACGCATTGTCGTTGACCCGATTACGCGTATCGAGGGCCACCTGCGAATCGACGTCGAAGTCGATGGCGGGACGGTCCGCAATTCCTGGGCGTCCGGTCAGATGTGGCGCGGCATCGAGACCATTCTCGAGGGAAGGGACCCGCGCGACGCCTGGCTGTTCACGCAGCGCTTCTGCGGGGTCTGCACCACGGTTCACGCGATCACTTCGGTCCGCACCATCGAGAACGCGCTGAACCTCGAGATCCCGATGAACGCCCAGTACATCCGCAACATCATCCTGTGCGCCCACGCGATGCACGATCACATCGTGCACTTCTATCACCTGTCGGCGCTGGACTGGGTGGACATCGTATCCGCTCTGAGCGCCGATCCCCGGCGCGCCGCACAGATCGCCCAGAGCCTGTCTGACTGGCCGGGCAACAGCGTTCAGGTCATGCAGCAGACGCAGGCCCGTGTTCAAGGGATCGTAGACAGCGGTCAGCTGGGCATCTTCGCTAACGGCTACTGGGGTCACCCGGCGATGAAGCTGCCGCCGGAAGTGAACCTGCTGGCGGTCGCTCACTACCTGCAGGCCCTGGACTACCAGAAGAAGGCCAACCAGATCGTGGCCATCCTGGGCTCCAAGACGCCCAACATCCAGAACCTCGCAGTCGGTGGGGTCGCCAACGCGATCAACCTGGACAACGAAGCTACCCTCAACATGAACAAGCTGTACGCGATCAAGGACCTTCTGGACGAGGTCAGCCGCTTCGTGCGCGAGGTCTACGTGCCGGACGTGATCGCGGTCGGTTCGATGTATCCGGACTGGCTCGGATACGGGGCCGGCGTGACGAACTACCTCTCCGTGCCGGACCTGCCGCTCAATGCAGCGGGCACGGAGTTCGATTTTCCCGGCGGCACGATCATGAACGGCGACGTCGGCACGTACCGGCCGATCAGTTCGTTCAACGACGAGTACTTCCGCGACAACGTGCAGGAGGGAATAGCCCACTCGTGGTACGACGGAGACTGGCAGAAGCACCCGTGGGAGGAGTCCACGGACCCGATGTACACGGATTTCCAGGACAACGGGAAGTACTCCTGGGTGAAGTCACCGCGGTTTGCCAACGAGCCGATGCAGGTGGGCCCATTGGCCCAGGTTCTGGTCGGATACGCCTCGGGCCACGAGTTGACCAGAAAGTACGTGGACGCAGCGGTTTCGCAGGCCTCCAGCCTGGCCGGCGTGCAGCTCGGATTGCAGCACCTGCATTCGACGCTGGGCCGTCATCTGGCCCGCGCCGTCCGCACCGCGGTCCTGGCGGAGCTGGCGTACAAGCATTGGGGTCTGCTGGTCAACAACATCGGTTCGGGCGACACCGATATCTTCAACCCGCCCGAGTTCCCCTCCGGGGAGCAGCGGGGCTTCGGATTCCATGAGGCGCCGCGTGGAGCCCTGTCGCACTGGGTGGTGATCGACAGCGGGAAGATCAAGAACTACCAGGCGGTCGTTCCATCGACCTGGAACGCCGGCCCGCGCGACGCGCAGGGCCGCCAGGGGCCGTACGAAGCCTCGCTGATGGGCAACCCGGTTGCCGATCCGGAGCTTCCGCTCGAGGTTCTGAGGACCGTGCACTCGTTCGATCCGTGCCTGGCGTGCGCGATCCACACCCTGGATCCGGAGGGCAAGGAAATCGCGAAGGTGAAGGCCCTCTGACCGCCCGGGAGTCGTTGATCCCGTGGCGGTGACGGTAATGGGCCTCGGCAACGTCCTTTCACAGGACGACGGGCTGGGGCCCTTCGTCATCCAGACCCTGCTGGCGGGCTGGGAGTTCGATGAGAGCGTGCAGGTGCTCGACCTCGGCACTCCCGGCCTGCAGTTGAGTCCATATCTGCAAGGGCAGGAATCCCTGATCGTGGTGGACACAGTCCGCTCCGACGGCGAGCCTGGCGAGCTCCGGCTATACGATCGCGAGCGGCTCCTCAAGCACCCTCCGGCGCAGCGCACGTCGCCCCACGATCCGGGCCTCAAGGAGACCTTGCTGGCCCTGGAGCTGCACGGCCTCTCGCCGGCGCACGTCCTGGTGGTGGGGGTGATTCCCGCGGAGACCGGCTACGAACCGCGCCTTACCGACGCCGTGCGCAGCGCCGTACCAGGCGCCGTGGACGCGGTTCTGGCGGAACTCGAGAGGTTGGGGGTTCCGGCGACGCGACGGACCGAACCGACCGAACCTGATATCTGGTGGGAGCGGAGTCCCTCCGACTGACCTGATCCGGTCTTTGCGTCGGGCGGTGGCCGGTCCTGGCTACCAGCGACGAACGTACTTCGCCAGCGCCCTCCGCTTCGCCGGGTCCGCCAACTTCAACGGGGCCATCCCCGACTCGTAGTAGGACCTCAACTCACGCAGACGGTCATCTGCGTCCGCCACGCTGTCGGGATTCGCGAAGTAGACGAGCAGCTTGTCCACGTCCCAGTGCTTCCGCGTGCCCGAGATGGGAGGTCCGCCCGTGCGTGTGCCCTTCAGGTCCACGCCATGGCACTCGTCGCACCCTGCTTCCAGGTAGGCCTCGCGGCCCTCCTTGTTGCAGCCGACCGTCAGTACGAGCAAGGACACACCGAACGTCGCAACCAGGCGCTTAATTGTAGCGGTCTCGATCATGAGTGGTCTGGTGTCAGTGGCCGGCCGGCGGGGCAATGCGAGCCAGCCAGGCCGCGAGCATGACGACGGCCAGCATGACGATCGTCTCCAACCGGACGGTCCGCCGCAACCCCTGTCCGCCAGACGCCGTTTCCATCTTTGGAATCGCCCGGAACCGGTGGAAGGCGCCGAACCCGATCAGGATCAGAAGTCCGACCCATTTCGCGAGGACGCCCTGTCCATAGGGAGTGCCCAGGTATGCGGAGAAGTCACCGACGAATCGGGCCGACTGGACGATCCCGGAGGCTGCGATCAGAATGACGGAGAGAAGCGCTGCCGAGGAGACGGCCCGGACCAACGCGCCGAAATTCCAGGCACCCGAGCCGTCCTCCGGGCCATCGGGCGCGAGCACGAGCAGCAGCAGGCCACCGAACCAGACGGACGCGGCCCCCAGGTGAACGATCTTCGCCGGCATCGTGATCCACGGCGAGATCACCGTGGCGTGACCCGACAGCGCACCCACGACCACGGCCGTCAGGGCGAGTCCGGCGGCCAGCCGCCCATGCCGGGGCAGTGCGACCAACGCTACGAGCACGAGCACCAGCCGTGACAGTCCCGCGGCCCCGGTGCTGGACGACAGGACCGCCGTGATTCCGGAGAGGCTGGCTCCGGCGGGAAGGACGCTCACCGTCCAGGCGAGATACTGCGCCACCAGCACTAGCAGCGCGGTCCAGCCCAGTACGGCGGCCGCACCTCGAATGCGGGGCTCCTGCAAGAGAGGCGAGGCGCCGCAGTACCAGAGCAGCCCCGCGAAACCCAGCAAACAGGCCATTCCGAGACCGGCCAGCAGAACGATCGCCGCGGACGGAACAGGCTCGGAAGGGGAAGCATCGCTCTCGGATTCCTCGGGCGGCGCGGAGCCTGGAAGATCCGGATCGGCGATTGGGTCAGCGACCTCCTTCACTGGCGCGTCGACCGCCGCAACGGCGCCCGTGTAGGTGAAGCTGAACTCCCCGGATACAGGGTGACCATCCGCGGACACGGTCTTCCAGAGAACGAGATAGTCGCCACCCGTCAGCTTGGGGACATGGCCGACCAGCATCCGTTCGTCGTCGACCGCCGTCTCGAGCTCCACACTGACCGTATCGCCCGATGGGGACACCAGTGCCAGGGAGCTGAGCGAGGGGTTGACGGGACCGCTGAACCGCAGCTCGAATCGCTCCGGCGCCATGGAAACGATCTCGCCCGCGGCGGGAACCGACGACTCGAGTCGCGTGTGGACGGCAGCCCAGGCCAGCGTGGCCGCGACCGCAAAGCACGTGAGAAGCGTTGCACTCACGCGGGTGAGGCGAGGCCAAAGCCGGTGCTGGTGGCGTAACAGATCGAGCGACATGCGCGTTCCTATCAGGTGGCCCTGGGCCGGGGTTCAGGCGCTCCATGCTATGCGTAGACCCGGAAACCGGCAAACCGAGGGGGGTGTTGTACGGGAACGATTGCTGACCGCCCGGTTAGTTAGGACGGCCGAACCGACGTTCCGAGGCGTCGCTCGTCCTGGCGGCCGGTTCCTTTCAGAAGTGCACAGGAGGTACGGTAGTGAGGCTGATCTCTCGTAGTCCCGCCGGCCTTGTCGCCGCGCTCGCGGCGGTGAGTCTCGGCGCTTGCAGCTCCAGCTCCGATGATCCGAACCAACCGGCCGAGCCCACGGTCCAGCTCGAGTTCACTCCGGCGTCCGTAGCGTTTGGCGAGGACCGGAGTCGGGCCGTAGAACTCGCGAACACGGCAGACGAAGCTGCCGGGCCGGTCGAACTGGTGGCACTTGGAGTCACCGATGCCGGGGGGAACGTGGTACCGGGAGCGAGCCTGTCGGTCAGCCCGTCAGAGGTGGCTACCCTGAATGCCGGTGTCTCGAGAGCCCTGACCCTGACCCTGGATGTCCCTG
>JBDHBK010000175.1:0-8659 GCA_039592635.1 Gemmatimonadota bacterium | reverse complement strand
GCGGTTGCCGCTCGAAGCGTGGATGAACGCAAGCAGCGGGGGAGCGTATCTATCGCCCGGAGCCTGTTCCACTGCCCTCTCGGCTGCGGCGATCGCGTCCTCGTACTCTCCCATCTCGAAAAATGCGCTCCCCAGCCAGTAGTACGCCGCGCCGTTGTCCGGCTCCAGCTCGAGGAGCCGGCCGGCCTCTGTAACGGCCTCCTCCAGGTGACCCGCCCAGGCCAGGTTGCCGACCATCTGCTGGCGGTAGACGACCGACAGCGGTTCCAGCTCCACGGCACGGCGGGTCTCGCGTACTGCCTCCTCATACCGCCCGACAGCAAGCAAGGTGATGCCGTACCGATTGTGCGCATACGCACTCCCGGGACTGAGCTCGAGCGCTCGAAGATGCTCTTGCTCGGCCTCCTCGTAGAGGCGATCGATCGTGAGTAGATAGCCGTTCGCGCTATGGGCCTCGGCCAATGTCTCGTCGAGCTCCAGGGCCCTCTCGACCGCCGCACTCGCCGGCGGGAGAGCGTCGTCCTCGACCCAGTGGCCGAAATACTCAAGCCACAAATAGGCGACGGCGAGCCCGACATATGCGTCGGCGTAGTCGGGGTCCTCGTCGATCGCTCTCTGGAACAGCTCGACTGCCCCCTCCAGGTCATCCTTCTCAGTCCCTTTGTTGAAGAGGTACAGTCCCCGCGTGTAGAGGTCGTAGGCGGCGAGGTTCTCCGTTGGCAGCCTCTCCAGTTGTCCTTCTACTTCCGGTGTCAGAGTCGCTTCGAGTGCCCTGGCGATCTTCGTCGTGAGGTCAGTCTGGATCGCGAAGACGCTGGCCGTCGTCATCTCCTCCTCGTAGGTGTTCGCCCACAGGTGGCTGTCCGTTGCTGCATCGATCAGCTGCACGTTCACCCTCACGCGGTCCCCGGCCCGCTGCACGCCTCCCTCCAGAACGGTCGTTACTCCCAACTCGTCGGCGATTTCGGGAATGGTCTTGTCCGTGTCCCTGTATTGCATCACCGAGGTACGGGAGATCACGACGAGTGACTCGATCTTCTGGAGCTGGGTCAGGATTTCGTCGTGCATCCCCTCGGCAAAATAGAGATCCTCCTCGGCAGATGTACGGGTCGCGAAAGGCAGGACAGCGATCGAACGGAGATCGGCGGCTCCTGCGCGCGTGCGAGGACTTTCCGTTTGTCGCCACACAGCCACGGCCAGCACGACTACTGCTACGGCCGCCACGGCCCATGGAAACAAGCGATGTCTGTCAGCCGGCCTCGTGAGTTGGTGGGTACTCCCCTCGGTCACGGCTACACCGGGACCTGCTAGCGAGGCGAGAGCATCCGAGAAGTCTCGCGCGCTGCGATACCGGTCGGCGGGGGCCTTCGACAGGGCCTTTCCGACGGTGGTGTCCAACGCGCTCGGCACCGTGTCCCGCATGAGAGGCAGCGGCGTCGGGGTCTCGGCCATCCGGCGAGCAACGATCGCCTGTGGTGTGGGACCGGTCAGCGGCGGTTCGCCTGCCAGCATCTCGTACAGCACGCAGGCCAGCGCATAGATATCGCTGCGCTCGTCCGCCGTCCCTCCGGCTGCTTGTTCGGGGCTCATGTAGGCCGGCGTGCCCACGGCCATCCCGCTGGCCGTCACCTTCTGGCCACCAGCTTCGCTGATCGCCCTGGCTATGCCAAAATCAGTGACGACTGCGTGTCCCTCCTCCAGCAGTATGTTTCCGGGCTTGATATCGCGGTGGATCACGCCGTTCCGGTGCGCGTGGTCGAGCGCGTCGGCCACCTCGCTTGTGATTCGAAGCGCATCCTCGAGTGGTAGCTGCTTTTCCCTCTCCAGGAGCTGTCGCAGGCTCTCGCCTTGCACCCATGGCATCACGTAGAAGAGCAGGCCGTTGGCTTCACCCGAGTCGTAGAGCGGCAGCACGTGAGGGTGCGTGAGGCCCGCGACGGTTTCGATTTCCCGCAGGAATCGCTCGCCGCCAACCGCAGCGCCGAGTTCTGGATGAAGAACTTTGAGAGCGACCTTGCGGTGGTGCTTCAGGTCTTCGGCAACGAACACCACGGCCATGCCGCCGCGACCGATCTCCGATTCGACGGCGTAGCGATCGGCGAGCGCAGATTTCAGTCGTTCCAGGAGGTTATTCATGGTTCTTCACCATTCCAGGTCCATCACCCAGATGTCGCTCTCGTACTCGGCGACAGTGAGGTAGAGGTTGTCCGGACCGACCGTGAGAACGGGGAGCACAAACCGAGAGGGGTCGTCGAACGCGACTACGAGGGTCGGCTCTCCCCCATCAACAGGCGTCCACCATACGCCGTTCGTGCCGTCCTGGTGCGTACCGATCAAATACAACCTCGAGCCGTCCGGCGAGAACTTCGGGCTGCTGAGATACGGGAGCCTGACTGGCGAGTGATCGGAGCGCGTCAGGACCTTTCCGTCCCTGGACACGCGCAACCACTCTCCTAGCCCCGTAGCGCATACGAGGCTCTCGCCATCGGGAGCCCAGTCGGGCCAAGCACACTCGTCCAATTCCGTCAGCTGAGCCGCATCGCTCCAGGGCATTCCGATTGCGTCCCGCGACACGACCCAGATGTTCCGTTTCCCGTCCGGGTCGGTCCCCCAGGAATTGAAGGCGATGGCCAAACCGTCGGGTGACCAGGACGGGAAGACAGCTACACAGTCCGTAACCTTCGTTGGAGTGCCGCCGTCCGCCGACACAACGAAGACCTCGGCGCTTCCATCGGATTCCTCCGGCGTTGCATAGAAGGCGATCTGCGTACCATCCGGTGACCAGGCTGGATTGTGCGCGTCAAAGGAGATATCGGCCACCAAACGGGGTTGCGGGGATTCACCTCCTATACGTTGCCTGTAGATATCGAGTACGGGTCCGATATCGCTGTCGAAAACGATCCACTCGGCGTCCGGGGACAAGCTGTGGCTCTCGATGAGCTGGTTACCTGTAGTGACCTGGACCGCGTCACGGATTGAGACCGTACCGGACGATGGAATGCGAATCGACCAGATGTTCTGGGACGCCGGGAACCTGGAATATGCGAGTCTGCGCCCGTCCGCCGAGATGGAGATGGAGTGGGGGTCCGGAGCACCAGGGATGGCACGCGCCGGACCCAGCGGTCCTTCAGGTCCCACTTCGACCACATAGAGGTTTCTCGCGCCATCCCGGTTGGACACGAACAGCAGATGCCTGCTATCGGGAAGCCACTGGGGGCTCACGTTCAAGTGCTCTTCGTCCGTTACCGGGACTGGTGTTCCACCGTCGGCATCCAGGATCCATATGGACGCCGGCGCTCGATTCAATCCGCGCCTCCAGAGTGAGTTGTGGTTTACATAGGCGATCCACTCTCCGTCCGGTGACCAGGCAAGTGAGTGCAGGTCGCCGTGGGCGTGTCCACCCAGCGAGATGGGCTCGTCACCGGCAGGGATACCCGCGAAGATGCTGTCTCCACGCGCGAAGGCTACCCGGCTTCCGTCCCGTGACCAGGCGAGGCGGCCTGTCGCGCGCACACTGACCGCCTGGACGGCACCGCCGCGGCTTCCCACTTTCTTCCACTCACAGCCCGACCCGGGAGTACAGGCCCAGAAGCGCAGAGAGGCACCGTCAGGGGCCCACGCCGGGAACTCGTGACGACCACCTGCCTGCTCACCGGGGTGTGTTTCGCCGCCGCTGCCGATGTCGATCGTGCTGCGAACCACGATCTGCGGCCTACCGAACGGTCCCCTGACGTACGCCACCTCGCTGCCATCCGGCGAGATTGCCGGCTGGTACTCGAGGCCGGGCTCGCTCGTCACGCGGCTGATGTTCGACATCGTGATTTGTAGTGTCCCTCCGCCGAGCCGGCCGCTCGAATACAGGAGCGCGCCTGCTAAGACGACCCCGATCCCCAGGGCCACAGGCACGCCAACGCGCCAGAGCCTTCGTGATCCTGGCAGCCGCATTGAGCGCTGCTCTCCAGTCGGCGTCACGTCGAATTGCGCCGCGGGAGTTGACGTGAGCGGGACAGCCTGGAGCGCCTGCGCAAACAGGGACGCCGTCGCGTATCGATCCGCAGGAAACCTGGCCAGCGCCCGGGCGATCACCTGGTCCAGGGCGGGTGGCACGGTGTCCCGCACGGAGTGGAGTGCTGTGGGCGTCTCGGAGAGCCGACGCGCCTGGATCATCTCCGCAGTGGCACCCGTCAGCGGCGGCTCGCCCGCCAGCATTTCATATAGCACGCAGCCGAGCGAGTAGATGTCCGTGCGCCCGTCCAGCGTCTCCTGTGCCGTCGCCTGCTCGGGGCTGGCATACAGCGGAGTTCCGACTCCCAGCCCCGTGCTCGTTACCCGGTCGGCGCGGGCGGCTTCGATGGCGCGGGCGATGCCGAAGTCGGCGATCGTGGCATGCCCCTCTGCCAGCAGGATGTTCCCCGGCTTGATGTCGCGGTGGATCACGCCTTCGCGGTGTGCGTAGTCGAGTCCATCGGCTACTTCGGCGGCAATCCGCACCGACTCGTCCACGGCGAGGTGTTGTTCGCGGTCGAGGCGCTGACGCAGCGACTCCCCGCGCGCGAAGGGCATCACGTAGTAGAGCAGCCCGTCGGCTTCTCCCGAGTCGTAGAGCGGTAAGATGTGGGGGTGCTGCAGGCCGGCGACGATCTTGATCTCGTTGAGAAACCGCTCGGCCCCGAGGGTAGCCGTCAGCTCAGGATGCAGGACCTTGATCGCGACCCGGCGGCTGTGCTTCAGATCCTCGGCGAGGAACACCGTGGCCATGCCGCCGCGGCCGATCTCGGACTCGACGGCGTAGCGGTCGGCGAGTGCAGCTTTCAGTCGTTCCAGGAGGTCGGGCATGCTGCCCTCCGGTGCGCCCCATACTCGACTCGCATCGAATCCCACGATGCGGCCCACGTCGGGTGATCGGGGCGTGCATCACGGAGCGCGAAGTAGTGCCGGTAGGCTTCGACCGCGCCGGTCGTGTCACCGACGATAGCGGCGAGCTTGGCCTCCTCGCGCAGGTACTCGGGGATGCTGGTGTAGTCCATCCCCCAGGGGGCATGGTAGAAGCGGCGCCGGATAGCCGCCAGGGCACGCTCCGGCTCGCCGTACTCACCGAGCAATCGGGCCAGCAACAGGTTCTGAACCTCCAGCGAGCGGTCGCTTCCGCCTCTTGGCCCTCCGCGCATAACGGAGTCCGCGCGCAACAGCGAAGCGCGAACGTCGCCGCCTTCGAGGCGGGTCAACATCGCGTCGATCACCGCCGCCCAGCCGGTGAAGCGATAGGACCGATCTGACTCGGCCACACGCCGCAAGGTTTCGCGGGCACCCGTCGTATCGCCGTGCTCCAGCCGCCACAGTGTAATCCAGCAGCGTGCAACGGTCCGGTCGTACGGAGAGAGCTGCTCGCTATCACCTCCGCCCGCGATACGCTCGAGCCTTTGCATCGCCCCGGTGGCCGTGCTGTCCTCCGAAGGTCCCAGCAGGAGTGCCCTGAAGACAGGGATGGCAGACCGGTCCAAATACCCCAGGTACGGATCCGAAGCGCTGACCGTCCACGCATCCCGCCACTCCGGCTCGCGCCCACGTGCCCAGGCCCAACTGTCGGGATATCCTAAATCCGCCGCAGCCATGACCCGGTCGGCCTGGGTCATACCCCTGCCATCCGCGAGCGCAAATCCTGAGATCCAGTTGCTGTCTGGACTTGCCGCCAGCGCCCTCGTCGCAGCCGCCGTGTCGCCCTCGAGGATGGCGAGTCGCCACTCGTAAGACGGTGCCCGTAGAGCTATCGGCCCGCTCCAGTTCAAGGCTGCAAGGCGGGCTTGAAAGCGATCCACCAGGTCCCGAGCCCGGGCCGTGTCCTCCTCCATGAACGCGAGCTCGGTGAGGTGCCAGAGTTCACGGTCAGGTCGGTCGATGTGCTCCAACGCCTCTCGTGCGCGTCGGCGCCAGTCCGGCACGCTCGCCAGCGCACCATGTGATGCCAGTTTTTCTCCCAACTCGGTCCAGGGCCCTTCCCACTCGGGCCACCGCCGAGTGAGTTTCTCGTAGCCCGCGATGACCTGTGCCCAGGTCGTTATGGAGTCGTCGTAATGGCCGGCGGCGAGCACCTGCAGGTAGGCGCGGCCGCGCTCCGTGAGCTGGTCCTGGTGCTCCCACGCATAGCGCAAGGCCACGGTGTCGGTTTCGCCGTTTACAAACTTATAGAGCGCCGCATCGACGAGAGTCGAGTCTGCCGCGAGCGCCCTATCCCACTCGCTGGCCAGAAGCGCCTGGATTGCCTCGGGCTTGAACTGCCTGAGCCTCAGCGTCGTCTCTGCGGAGACTCCGCGGTCACGCGACAGCAATGACACGATGAGCTGATTGACGAGTTCGATTCGTTGCTCGAAAAGGCCCTCCTCCCGCACCGTCCTGACTATCGGCTCACCGCTGACCACATCCACGATGCTCGCCGCGAGTACGATGCTGTTGTCCCCTTCCATCACCGTGCCACGTACCAGTGCGCCCACTCCCAGGTCTCGTCCCAACTGCAACTGTGCCGCTTCGGAAAGCTCAGCGTCCGGGGTCCCGCCGGCTCTCCGCCACTCCTCCTCGACACTGCCGGGGTGCGCGATCCTCCGCCCGAACTCTCCCGGCACCGCAATCTCGAACATCTTTCCGATCGACCGCGCCAGTAGCCTCGTTGGACTCGTGCTGTCTGCACCGATTACCTGGAAAGGCAACACGGCGATGGCCATGGAATCGAGTGGGATGGCAGTCGGATCAGCGGGCTCAGGGCCTGTAGACCGCCAGGTGGCCGTGGCCCAGACTCCGGCGCCGATGGCCAAGAGCGCTACGGCCCCGATCGCCAGTTGCCGTTTCGGGCGGCCCGGCACCTCTTGCCGCCGGTCCGCCTCGGCGTCCGCCACCAGGGCAGCCGCGAACTCCTCCGCTGTGCGGAAGCGATCGACCGGGCTCCTGGCGAGGATCTTCATGAGAGCCCGCTCGACCGCGGGCGGCACCGTCTCCCGCACCACCGTCACGTGCGGCACCGTCTCGCTTAGCTTCTTCCCGATCACCGAGTGCGCGGTCGCTCCCGAGAACGGGACCTCTCCGGCCAGCACTTCGTACAGCACGCAGCCGAGTGAGTAGAGGTCGGCTCGACCGTCCACCTCGGTCTCGCTGCTGGCCTGCTCCGGGCTCATGTAGGCGGGGGTGCCTACTGACAGGCCCGTCCTCGTCAGCGCCTGGCCCTCGACACCCACGGCGCGGGCCACACCGAAGTCCGCAATCAGCGCGTGGCCATTCGACAGCAGCACGTTGGCCGGTTTGATGTCCCGGTGGACCACTCCCTGCCTGTGCGCATGACCGAGTCCATCGGCCACTTCGCGGGCGATACGGATCGCCTCTTCGATCGGGAGCTGCTTCTCGCGCTCCAGGCGGTCTCGGAGCGACTCGCCGTCCACATAGGGCATGACGTAGTAGAACAGGCCATCCGCTTCGCCGGAGTCGATGAGGGAGAGGATGTGTGGGTGCTCCAGCCCGGCCGCAATCTCGATCTCGCGCAGGAAGCGCTCGCCGCCGACGGAAGCGGCCAACTCGGGGTCGAGAACCTTGATGGCGACCTGGCGGCCGTGCTTCAGGTCCTCGGCAAGATAGACGGTCGCAGTGGTTAGAGCGCCCGCGGTCGTTACCGGCTCGCTGCGATCGCCGCCATCCTGGCCCGGGCTCGCTCGACCCACGGCTGGAGCTCCGGGTCGGCGTCTCGCCACGTTTCCACCACGTACGCGTACTGCTCGCGCGCCTTCTCCGTCTCCCCCAGCTGCTCGTAGGCCTCGCCTGCCCTGAAATAGGCGAGTGTCCAGTTAGGCGCTGTGTACACGCCTTGCAAAGTCCGAAACTGCCGGGCCGCATCGGCCGGGCGGTCGAGTTCCATGTACAGGTTTCCGAGCCACCAGCGCACATCCGGGTCCCTGGCCCGGAGCGGCAGCTCCTCGAGCATCTCCAGGGCCTGTTCGGGCTCACCGCGTGTCCACAGCGCGTACGCCTCGAGCATGCTTATCCAGCTTATCCAGTACCCCCAGATCAGCTCCCCAAACGGCTCGTCTTGAGCCACGGCCAAGTCCGCGCTGGCCCTCCAGAGGGCCAGCACGCTGTCGTAAGCAGCCCATCTGCCGCGCTCCGCCAGAAACACGGGCACCCCGAAATCGCGAAGGAGCCCGGTGGGACTGTCGCTTCCGGGGAGTATCGTTTCCAGGCGCGCAGTCATGACGGAGTCGAGGACCTGTTCGGACACCGGGAGATCGAGCAGGTCCGCGATGTACAGGCACGAGCTCTCACCCGGCGGAGCTGCTGCTTCCGCGAGAAACTCCCGGTATCGACCCACCGCGAGCGATAGTTGCCTCTGACCACAGTCTCTCGGAAGCGGTCCGCCACGCTTCCTTTCGATGACAACCTGCGCCGCCGGCCACAGTCTGGGGTGTCCGAGGAGGTTCCGGTACGCGAAGTCTATGGCATACAGCTGTTCGAGCGTGTCCAGGTCCGCCGCCAATCCCGGCCTGTCCGGTGAGGCCCGGAAGGCAACGCGATAGTGGATTCCGAACTCCCGTGCCTTCGGCGCCACCTGCTCCAGGCCCTCGATCAGCTCGGCTGCCCGCATGCTGTCGGCACGGCTGAACGCCAGCTCGATGAGGTGAAACCG
>JBDHBK010000174.1:0-5130 GCA_039592635.1 Gemmatimonadota bacterium | reverse complement strand
CATGATGTCGGGTGCGTATGCCAGCGTCAGTACGCCCAGCACGTTGAGCCCGGTGGCCGGGGCGACGAACCAGACCACGGCGGTGAATGCCCAGACGGCTGCGCCGGGCAAGCTGACGTTCTGGGAGGAGCTGAAGCGGAGGAAGGTCTACAACGTGGCCGTGGTGTACCTGGCTTTTGCCGCAGCGGCAACAGGGTGGATATCCGACGCATTGGACAACTTCGGTTTGGAGCGGTTGGAGACTCCGATGCTCGTAGCTCTGCTCCTCGGCTTTCCGGTAGCCTTGATCCTGGCCTGGACTTTCGAAGTGAGTCGGGAGGGAGTCCAGCGCACAGGAACGTTCGAAGTCGCCGTCGCGCGGGAGCGCCGCTGGCCGCTCGTGAGCCGCCGCGCACTGCTCGCCGTCGTTGCGATTGGCGTGATATACCTCGGGTTCTTGATCGTGCGACGGTTCCTTCTGGCCCCTCCCTGAAGCCGCGTCAGAACACCGAAAACTTCAGGTTGTCCAGGTACTTCTCTGGCTGCTCCCTCACGTCGCGGGTGAGCAGCGCGATCTCTTCCGAGGCCACCTGTATATTCTCCGTCGCGGCCGTGAGGCGATCGTACAACTCCCCGTCGTTCACCATTTTTCCCAGAGTGCCGTCGCCCTCATCTACCTTGCGGAGAATCGACGCCAGGGACTGGCTTGCAGAGTCGAGGTCATCGCCCGCGGCAGCCAGCCGGGTGGTGAGGGTGTCGATGTTGGCCAACGTGCGCTGCACCTCGGGACCCGACGCGCTCTCGGCCAGTTCCGTCGCGGCCAGCTCGAGCGCCTGAATGAGCTCCTCGAGCGTGTCCGCTTCTCGCTCCAGCAGCACCCGGACGTCTTCCATTCCCGCCGCCATCGAACCGGCCGCGGAATGAACGTCTGCGATCAGGCTGTCGGAGAGCAGCAAGCGCGTCTGCTCGAGCACCCGTCCCGCCTGATCGCCCAGGGTGCCGGCCAGCTCGTTGAGCCCTGGAGTCGGGGCTGCAGTGATCGTGTCTCCCGAGGCCAGGAATTCGGTGGATACGCCCGGAACCAGGGCAAGGACGTTGGCCCCGAGGAAGCCGGATGTCTTGATCTCCGCCCGGGTGTCTCTCGGTAGATGTCCCTGGAAGCTCACGACCAGTTCCATGCCCACGTGATCCTGGCGCAGCCAGATCTGCCTCACGGATCCCACCTCGACCCCGAGAAGGGTGATCGGAGTTCCCTGAGTGACCGCCGCCGCTTCCGGTGCGCGCGCGTAGACGACCAGCCTGTCTCCGCCGGGCTGGCGTCCACTGATCCATGCCACTCCGAGAATCAGCGCGAAGAAGCTGACCACCAGAAGGGTCCCGACCTGCAACTCCGTCTTGTATTGGTCTCTCAAGCCCGGGTCACGCATGAACGGCACCTATGTGAGTTTCGGGTGGAGGAATTCCTGAACGACGGGGTCCGTCGACTCTCGGAGCTCGGTCGGAGTTCCGTGGGCCTGGACCCTGCCGTCGAACATGAGGACGATCCGATCCCCGAGGTAGAAGGCAGACTCGACATCGTGAGTCACGATCACGCTTGTGGCTCCTATCTCGCCCTGCAGCCTGGCAATGAGACGATTGATCACGTTCGCGTTTACCGGGTCGAGACCGGTCGTCGGCTCGTCGTACAGGATGTACTTCTGGCGCCCCACGATCGCCCGCGCAATCGCGACTCGCTTCTGCATTCCACCGGACAACTCCGCCGGTAGAAGCCTCAGGACTTCGGTGCCGAGGTTCACGTGCTCGACCGCCTCGATCACCCGCGGGTCGACGTGAGCATCGTACTTACGACACTCGTCGGGAGTGAGTCCCAACTGGATGTTCTGCCCCGCGGTCAGCGAGTCGAACAGGGCTGCATTCTGGAACACATAGCTGATCTGCGAACGAATCTCGCGAATCTGCCTTCCGTTCGCCCTGGGGACCGACATCCCTTCTACCAGCAGCTCGCCCTCGTCCGGGTCGAAGAGGCCCACGATGTGCTTGAGCAGCACGCTCTTTCCGGTCCCCGAGGGCCCCATGATCACGAGGCTCATACCCTCGTGAATATCCAGATCCAGGCCGTCGAGGACCCACTTGTCGTTGAGGTTCTTCCTCAGACCTCGAATCTGAATCATCCGACGGCCTTGTAGAGAGGGGCGAGGACCACGTCCAGTACCATGAGCGCCACGATGATCGCGACGACCGTGTTGCGGGCGGTACGTCCGACGCCGGCCGCGCCGCCCTCTGCCTGCAGGCCCACGTAGCAGCCGATGAACGTGATGGTGATCCCGAAGAACACGCCCTTCACGAGCGAGAAAATCAGTGCCGCCGAGTGATAGTAGTTGCGGACCCCGTAGACGTAGTCATGGGTCGAAAGGTCAAGCATGGCCATACCGGTGATCCAACCGCTCCAGATGCCCGCGATATTCGCGAGGATCACGATCGGAACCATCATGATGGCGCCGGCCACGACCCGAGGCATGATCAACTCCCCGACAGGGTCTCTCCCGAGGGTGCGAAGCGCGTCGAGCTGGTCCGTGACTTTCATGGTGCCCAGCTCGGCCCCGATTCCAGCGCCGACCCGGCCGGCCATGATGATGGCCGACAGAAGGGGGGCCAGCTCCGTGAGCATTCCGGCGGCCACCGCGTTCCCCACGATCCACAAGGGCAGGTCGGTGAACTGGTAGCCGCTCTGCTGGGCCAGGATGGATCCACTGAGGGTCGCCACCAGGAGTACGAGCGGGAGGCTGTCGATGCCGATCGCCTTGGCCTGCCGAAACGTCTCCCGGACATGGTCTCTCGGGTGGAGCAGGGCCAACATCGTCGCGCCAAACAGCACGCCGGCGCGTCCGATGTGACGGGTAACCGCCAGGCCGGCGCGTCCGATTCGTCGCACCCAGGCTACGGGAGGGCGCTCACTCCCCAGCCGTCCTTCACCCGCCGTGAGGTTGGACTCCCGGGCCAACAGTCGCGCTGCCTTTCGAGCGATCGCCGGGCCGGTGGGCTCAGCGAGATGTATTGGATTGACTTCCGGGCCTTTCGAGCCGGCGTTCTGTCCGGCAAGCTACCACGGTCCGCTACCCCAACCAAGACCGTTCGCCGCGAAGCTCAGCCTCGAGGGGCCGTCGAGTCGCCGGTGGCGGACCCGGACGTGGGAGGCCGCCGCAAGAGCCGCCCCCGGAGGCGTTCACGGGCAGTGTCTGCGCGAGCCCCGGACGTCCCAGTGCTATCGGCTACGCCCGCGGCCCCGGCAGTGGAGTCGCTCGCCCCAGCGCGCGCCTCGGCCCCCAGTTTGCCCTCTGTCTCCGACCGGGCCTCCGTCTCCCTGCGGAGATCTGCGATCCGGGTGGAGTCGTACTTCTGTGTGATGAGGGCCCACAACGACTCCATGCGAGAGGCGTCACTCCCGACGACCTCGACAAAGTCGAGAAGCTCCTGGGCAGTCACGCCCTGCGCCGCCAGAATCTCCGCTCGCATCGAGTCAGCCCGCGCTTCCTGCTCTTCAGCCGTTTCGCCGGCGGGAGTGCTGGCGTCCAGGATCATGAGTTCGGCCATTACCTGCACGTAGACCTCGTCGCGCATGCCCACGGGAGTCGACTCCTCGTCCGCGGGCGCGCAGCACGCGAACAGGATTGCGAAGGAGAGGGCTGCCAGGGCCTGCCTGCTGCCTGTCTTTCCACTGTTCATGCCTACAATCTTCCATCCGGGCGCCATCGGGGCCAGTTGGGCTCCTGACCAGCCCGTCCGGATTGATGCACGACATGGGTACCGATAGCTTCCGCACACATTCGAGGCCCCGCCCGGCCTGCAATCTCGCGGCCGATCATCGCGGCCCTTTCTGTCCAGGAAGAGGATCTATCTGATGAGGTCTGGTGGCCGACTGGCCCTGCTGATGTTGCTGACTACCGCTACGGGAGCCTGGAGTCAGTCCGTCCCGTCTCCATCTGAGACGCTCGGTTACGACCTGGGGGCACGTTTCACGGATGCTTCTGATGCCCTGCGTTACGCGGAGGCTCTCGCCGAGGCGTCGAGTCGGGTGCGGCTCGTCCGGTACGGCCATACTCCCGAGGGCCGGCCTCTGACTCTCCTCGTGATCGCTTCCGAAGCCAGCTCCGGGAGAGCCGAGAGTCTTCTTCAGGCCAACGCCAGGCTCACGGATCCGGACCTCGGAGGCGAGGATGCGTCGGCGATTGCCCGGACGAACCCTGCGATCGCGTGGTTCACCTACGGGATCCATGGAGATGAGAGCGCGTCCACGGAGGCCGCGCTGTGGACCGCCTACGACCTCGCGGTAGACGCGGAAGGGACCGCCGGGATCCTGGACTCGCTGGTCGTCGTGATCGATCCTATGGCCAATCCGGATGGCAGGGACCGGTATGTGCAGTGGTACCGGGGCACGAGGGGATCGAGTCCCAACCCGGAGCCGGCCAGCCGGGAGCACATCCAGCCCTGGCCCAGAGGTCGTTACAACCACTATCTGTTCGACTTGAACCGGGACTGGACGTGGGCCACCCAGGCCGAGACCCGGGCCCGACTCGAGGCCTGGCAGCGTTGGAACCCGCAGGTGCACGTCGATTTTCACGAGATGGGATACTCGAGCTCGTATTTCTTCTTCCCGGCTGCAGAGCCAATCAATCCGATCTACCCGGACTATACGGTGCGGTGGGCCGAGTATTTCGGTCGCGCCAACGCCGCGGAGTTCGATCGGCGACGCTGGCTGTACTACACCGGCGAGAACTTCGACATGTTCTATCCGGGGTTCGGAGACAGCTGGCCGAGCCTGGTTGGAGCCATTGGCATGACGTATGAGCAGGCAGGCAGCGGCGGGGCAGGCCTCGTCGTGCGCCGTCCAGATGGGACGAACCTGACGCTGGAGGACCGGGCGACGCACCATCGCGTTGCGGGGCTGTCTACCCTGCGGGCAGCGGCGGCCCGAAAGACCCAGTTGCTCACGGAGTTTGCCGGCTTCCATCGAAGCCAGGGAGCGGACCAGCCGGATGTCCTGCTCGTCCCGGGCCCCGATCCCTCGGCTCTGCATGATCTGGCGGCGGCCCTTCAGATCCAGGGTGTTCGAGTGGAGCGAGCCGTCCGACCGTTTCGGGCTTCTGCAAGTCC
>JBDHBK010000173.1:0-5135 GCA_039592635.1 Gemmatimonadota bacterium | reverse complement strand
GACAGCTATTCGCATGGGTTGTTCGCTCTCATGTAGGGTTCAACCGTGCCGGTCACCGTGTGCTGCCTCGGTGACCACTACCGGGAGGGGGGTACTTTCCCTTTCCATTCACCGGTGCTGGCTACAGCGAGCACAATTCCCCCGCTGGATAGCGAGAAGCGTGCCGCAACGAACGGTGGCCGGGACAAGGCGTCCCGCGCCCGGCCGGAGGGTGGAAAGTGCCGCTAAGGTGCCGATTGTCGTACCTTTCTGAGGATTCCGCCCCCCAATGGAGGGACGACGTGGTTCGACCTCGGTGCTGTGACGGGTCAAGCTATCCCGGGCCGGGACAAAGTGACAAGTGGAGGTGGTAGGCATGCGATTTCAAGTCGTCGGGACACTGCTCCTTCTGGGGCTTCAACCCTCCGGGGCGATCGCGCAGGAGTCGACAGGTCCCAATCGGGAAATGCAGATCGAGCAGGCCGTCCTCGCGGCTCCCCGCTCCATGCAGCAGGGCGCGACCGTGCTCGGGTATGGCGGGGAAGCGCGCGACGAGGATCCGCTGACCTTGCTGCGCGAGGGAACGAACGAGCTGGTCTGTCTTGCTGACGACCCCTCGGAGCCGGCATTCCACGTCGCGTGCTACCATCGCAGTCTCGATGACTTCATGTCGGTGGGACGTCGGCTGAAGGCGGCCGGGATGGGCAGGCAGGAGATCATGGACGCGCGCTACACGGCTCTGGAGGCCGGTGACTTCGTGATGCCGGACCGTGCTTCACTGTTCTCACTCAGTGCCGAGCGAGGGCCCGGGGACCTCGAAGGGGCACGAAGACTCGCAGTGGTGTACGTTCCCGGAGCAACGGTCGAGGAACTGGGGCTTCCATCGCGGCCAGACGGAGACAGCCCCTGGCTCATGCTGCCCGGAACTCCGTGGGCCCACATCATGATAGGTCGCTAGGAGGGACCTTTGCCCAACTTCACCCGGCACCAGATTGCGTACAATCTGCTCAGCGCCCTCCGCGGCGCCGGCCTTGGCGTGCGCGACGAGTTCGAGGGTCGCCAGGAGCCGTCGTCGTGGTTCTTCCGGTGCCTGGCCTACGACCAGTCGGAGTTGGACATCATGGAATCCGGGGCCATCGATGCCCTGCACGCGCCTTCAGCGCTCGTCGAATTGTCGCTCGATGAGGTCGCGGTTGCGGCCGCGGCAATCGGTCCGGAGGGGCTTCTCTCCTATTTATCCTGGGAAGTGGACGACGAGCCGTTCGGTGAGGCCGAGCCCGCGCCAGAGGCACTCATTCCTGGCCTCGGGTTCCACCCGGACGTGCACCTGGGCTACCTGGCCCTCGATGTCGCTCCGCCTGCACTGTGGATGGAGGAACGACGCTCGGATCCCGAATCAAACGAGGCGCTGGCCCGACGGCTGGCTGTGATGGCCCAGGAGGTCGGTGGCGCGTGCGACGTGGTGGAGGTTCACATCGAGGGCGCCCTCGACGCTTCTGAAGACGGGTGGGCAGACCGGACGGCAGAAGTGAGGCCGGCAGGCGTCTCGGTCCACTTCACCATCGAGATACTCCTCGCCGGGACTGGAGAGCGCGAGCTTTCCATGAAATTCGACGATGGAGCCCGCACGGCGGCGGCGGCCATCGAGGGGATGCGGCTGGTGTTTCAAAGGCTCTCGGCCGGCGAGAGGTAGGGGTCCTTACGCGGGTACCCGGCGTCAGGGAGGATCGTGACCCCGCAGCACCAGCACGCTGTCGATTGCCGAGCGAAAGGTCTCCAGCGGTACCGCCCCCCGGATGGCGACGCTGTCCCCCACCACGAAGAACGGAGTGCTGGTTACCCCGGCCGCGATTGCGGACTCGTAGTCGCGCACCTGCAGGGGAGCCGTCTGGTCATTCCGCAGGCAGGCGGAGAAAGACGCCCGGTCGACCCCGACTTCCTCTGCGTACCCCAGGAACAGACGGTTGGGGTCCTGTGATTCCACCCACTCTTCGCGTCGCTCGAACAGCACGTCGTGCATGGGCCAGAACCGGCCGGCAGCTCCGGCGCAGAACGCGGCCTCGATAGCCGGCCACGCGCGAGGGTGCGTGGAGTTCGGAAACGAGATCCACAGGTATCGAGCGATGCCTGTCTGCACATACAGACTATCGATGGCCCGATAGGATTCCTGGTAGAATCGCTGACAGAAAGGGCACTCGAAGTCCGATATTTCGACGATTCGAATCGGAGCGTCCTCCTCTCCCTTCGACCTGGAGCGATCGGCGCGCTCGAGTATCACCGATTGCACGGTCGGGACTACAAACGACTCGGCCGAGGTCACGTCCTGGGCGCTTGCCGGTTTCCCTCCGGCAAGCGCGCTCAGTGTCAGGACCAGGGCCGGCAGTCGGGCGCTGCCGTTGAGGCCGCTCATTCTCCGAGATCCGTCACGACCTCATTCGCGTGCTCCGCGGGCCTGACTCGTCGGTATGCCTTTTCGATCCGCCCGTCTTCTCCGATCAGGAATGTGGAGCGGAGGATTCCCTCGTACTCCCTGCCGTACAACTTCTTCTCTCCCCAGGCGCCGTAGGCCTCGGCGACCGCATGATCGACGTCCGCCAGCAGTGGGAAGTTCAGATCGTACTTGTCACGAAAGCGCTCGTGGGAGGCCACGGGATCCGCGCTTACACCGAGCACCGTGGCGTTGCGTTCCATGATCGCCGGCATGGCGTCCCGGAAGCCGCAGGCTTCCTTCGTGCAGCCCGGCGTGTCGTCCTTGGGATAGAAGAACAGGATGACCCGCGTACCCCTCAGATCGCTCAGTCGAACCGAGTCGCCGCGGTCAGAAGGGAGCGTGAAATCCGGGGCCGTATCGCCAACGTCGATCATGTCATGCCTTTCTTTCGGTCCGTTGCCATTCGGTCATACTCGTTCGTGAGGAGGCGCCACGCCTCCCGCACCGACTCGTCCGTGCCCCTCGCGCTGCCCACCGCCAGACGAAGGACGAAGCGACCACCGACGGCCGTGTGTGACAGGAATACTCGACCGTCAAGGTTTACCGCATCGAGGAGTCGTCGGTTCCACTCGTCCGGGTCCGCGCCACCCGGTGGGATGGCCCGGAACACGACCAGGGAGAAGGGGTGGGGCGCGACTACCTCGAATCTGGCGTCCGCCTCGATCCAGCCGGCCAGTTCACCGGCGAGGGCGATATGGCGTCGGAGTCTCGCCCGCAGGCCCTCGGCTCCCTCCATGCGGAACTGGAACCACAGCTTGAGAGCCCGGAACCGTCTCCCAAGCGACAGGCCGATGTCCATCAGGTTAGATCCGTCCTCGGCGCTTCGCAGATACTCGGGGGTGAGGGCGAGTGGTCTTCTCATCGCGGCGGCGTCTCGGAAAAGGAGAACGCTGCAGTCGATCGGCGTGGACATCCACTTGTGAGGGTTCAGCACGATCGTGTCCGCGCGCTCCCAGCCCTCGAACTCCTCCCGCTTCTCGGGGAGCGCCGCCGCCGGTCCTGCGTACGCGGCGTCCACGTGGAGCCAGATGTCCATGCGCTCGCAGATCTCCGAGATCTCCCGGACGGGATCCACGCTCGTCGTCGAGGTGGTGCCGATGGTGGCGCAAACCATCACCGGCGTGAGGCCAGCGTTCCGGTCTGCCTCGATGGCGGCTTCCAGTGCCGCGGGGACCATTCGGAATTCCTCATCAACCGGAATGTGGCGGACCTGATCGAGTCCGAAGCCGACAGCCAGAGCCGCCTTGTCCACGGAGCTGTGTGCTTCCGCCGACAGGTACAGCACGCACGGGCCCACATCACGTCGGCCGGCGAGGCCTCGCTGGCGAACATCGGGAACGGCCTGTTCGCGGGCGGCGAGAAGGGCGGTAAAAGAACTGCTCGAAGCGGTGTCCAGGATCAGGCCATCGAACGCGTCCGGCAGACCGACGAAACGGCGTACCCAGTCCACCACCCGTTGCTCGAGTTCCGTGCCGGCCGGAGACGTCCGCCACAGCATGGCGTTCTGGTTCAGCTCCGCCGCGAGAAACTCCGCCAGTACACCGGCGTCCGTGGACGAACTGCAAAAATAGGCGAAGAAACCGGGGTGATTCCAGTGCGTGAGCCCTGGCACGATCACGTCATCGAGGTCGGAGAGCACCGACTCGAGGGGCACGGGCTTCTCGGGCGGTTCCTCCGGCAGGCGGGCCGCCACATCGCCCGGCCGCACCCGGGGGAGAACCGGCAGATCGGCCACGCTCTCCCGATAGGAGGCGATCCAGCGCGCCGCCCGAGCGGCGTCATCGAGGAAACCGTTTCCGCTCACCCTTCACCCTCCCGGGCTCGTTGGACTTGAAAGGGCAGCCGGCCCGTCGCCCCGTGGCGTCAGACTTCCGGCAGCCTACCTTGTGGACTCCATGAGAGCCGAGAGAGAGCCGGCCGAGTTGGAGGTCTTCATTGAAGGCTTCCAACGGGCCATCGACGAAGAGATCCTCGCGATCCAGGATGACCTGGCTCGCCGAGGTATCGCACAGCCCGTCGCGGCTTCCGGCGGCCATGAAGTAGACACCGATACGGCGGGTTTCGTATATGACTGGACCCTGCCGCCGGGAAGGTACGTCATTCGCGTGGACGACGCAGTCCGAGTGGCCTGCCAGGAGGGAGAGGGGCTCGGTTTCGTGACCCGGTGGGATCCGGCGTCCCGGGCGATTCGGGTGAGCGTGTCCGACTGGCTGGGACGCCTCGCCGGGCCGGCCGACCTGACGTTCGATCCGACCTGGCTGCTGACAGCGCTCGACGCACGACTCGCGGCCATCCAGGCAGAACCCGCGTCCTACCAGACGGATACCGCCATGCGTCTGTTCGGGGCCCGGTTCCCGGAAACCGGCATAGCGCACTCAGCCGCATCCCACCAGGACGGTTTGAACGAGTGTCAGATCGAGGCTCTCGGGCGAGTCCTCGGCAGCCGGACCCAACTGGTGTGGGGCCCGCCGGGGACGGGCAAGACCCTCCTGCTGGGGCATGCCGTGGGTGCGCTCGCCGAGAAGGGAAGAGTCCTGGTACTCGCGACCACGAACGTGGCTGTGGACGAGGCCGCACGGAGGGTGGCCGATCAGATGGGCCCCGGGGCGGTCTCGGAGGGACGAATCGTGCGGGTCGGGGCGAGCTACAGCCCGTCGGGGGATGC
>JBDHBK010000172.1:0-5164 GCA_039592635.1 Gemmatimonadota bacterium | reverse complement strand
CGCCGTCGTCGGAAGGTCAATGTCCGCGAGGCACAAAACGGAGCCGCCCGAGGGCCGGCTCCGATGCGACAGATTCTACCCTCACAGGGAGGTTTCGTCAACTGGAATCGGGCGCACAAAGGCCGTCGGGCGCTCAGCACCCGACGGCCTGTGCATCTCTCCCGGAACGACTCTCAGTTCAGCGTCAGCTCCCCCACTTCCACGGCTGGACCAGCTGCTTCAGGATCGGTCCATTGTCCTCCAGGAACTCCTTGAAGGTCTTCTCCGTGTTGGCGCGTGTCGCGATGTAGCACGCCTCGCAGGTGTTCTGCTTGGTGAAGTTCTCGAGCATGTCTTCCTGCTTGTCGAAGTAGGCCATCACCATAGCGCAGGGAGTCATGCGTCCGTCCGGGTTGATCACCAGGAACTTTCGACCCGCCTGGCACCCGGGGAAGCCGCCCTCGGTCATGAACCGGTAGAACTTCCACAACACGCGCGGCGACGTATAGACCGGGTAGCCCTGATTCCGGAGGTCGATGACCTCCTCGATCTTCTGCTTGAGGAGATCCCCGCCGCCATTTCCATCAATCAGGCCCGTGCGGTCCTGCACCCGCAGGTGACTGTAGACCGAGAAGTTGATCGGCAGCCCCCACTCCTTGGCCTTCTTCACGAGGCCCGGGAGGTCCTGGTAGTTCCAGTTGGTGATGCAGACGTTGAGCAGGATGTCGTCCTTGGCCGAGTTCTTCGCCAGCTCGGGAAGTGTACGCGACATCTTGTCGAAGAGTCCCGGAATCCGTCGGAACTCGTCATGGCGCTCGTCCGGAAAGTCCATCGAGATCGAGAGTTGGTCCATTCCCGCTTTCTGCAGCTTCCGGAATCTCTCTTCGTTCAGGTTCGAGGCGTTGCTGACCACGATCATGAACGGGAGCTTGCCCGGGTTCGCCAGCTTCTCGACGATCTCGTATACGTCGCCCCGTGCCAGCGGCTCCCCGCCGGATACGTGCGACACGACCGGCCGTAGCTCTTTCTGGATCGCCGCGTACTCGTCCGCCGAGAGTCGGGTTTCCTTGATCGGGCCACCCCAGTTGCAGTGCCAGCAATTGGCCGTGCAGCTGTGCGTCACCTCGAACGAGATCGAGAGAGGCTTGTTCTGCAGCTTGTTCTGAAAACCACGTGCCAGCATTCTGGCCGCCATGGCTCCTGATATGTTCATGCACTTCCCCCTGGGTCACTTCTCTAGTTTCGAATCGGTGCCAATCTCGCCCGGAAACGGGCCATGAACAAGGAAGACTCCGCCGCCCGGAGCTTCCCGTACGGCCGCTAAGAACCCGTGACCGTGCTATTCGTTCCCTTCGTGGGTCGCGGTCTCCCGACGCCTGCGGGCTTCCTTGATGTAGCCCACGGCCTTGGGGACGGCCTTGAAAGCGTAGATCGCGATCACGACGCCGAAGAAGGCGAACAGGGCCCACGTGGGAATCTCGAACAGGCTGCCGAGCCAGGCCAGCATGACGTATCGCGGGAACCGCCCCGTCAGCAGGGCCCCAAGGTACTTCCAGAGCGGATAGTGAACCGAGAAGGCCAGGAACTTGAAGGGGAAGAACGGAATCGGCGTGAAACCGGTGACCACGATGACGAGGTAGGGATACTTCATGAACAGGCGCGCGATCTTCTGATACCAGCCCTTGTCCTTGTAGCCGGCGAGCGACTGGAGGTTCATCACCGGGACGAAGACCGAGTGGTCCAGGAAGCCCGCGATCAAGGTACCGATGCTGGCCGCCAGCGCCGTGTACCAGACATTCCCGTTCGATCCGAAATAGATCACGACCGGTTCGTGCGGAAACACCGATACGGCGCTGTTTGCTGGAATCGCGTAGAACATCAGGTACAGGTAGCTGTTCGACGAGAATTCCTGGAGGATGAGAACCAGCGTCACGATCGCCGTCACGATCATGATGCCGCCGAGGACCCACACCTTGGGTCCCAGCTTCTTGTACGTCAGCGGCTGATTGACTCCGTCCGCGAACGTGTAGTTGTCGGTGCCCGTCGCACTGCTCAAGTGGCCGTCTCCTCGTCATGTTCCGTGTCGGGCGGCGGCCAACGATATCTGCGGGACGGTGTGCGCGCCAGCGGATGTCGGGTCGATACTGGCATGAAGCGGCCCGGCGCGTGTAGCTTGGCCGTCACTCAGGCCGGAGATCCGCTGTCGGTTCCGGCACCGTCAACGCAGTCAGGAGCAAGCGCGTGACCAAGGTTTCCACATGCCCCGAGTGCGGCGCCTCGTTGGGCGAATTCGACCAGACATGCCAGAAGTGCGGCAAGGCTCTGTCGTACGAGGCAGGCGAAGGGCATGTCGGCTGTGCCGTCTGCGGCGCCGATATCGGGGCCTACACGGAGAAGTGTCCGGAATGCGGAGAAACGGGCTATCCGGCCCTGCGGCCGCGGAAGGGACGCAAGTTCAAGGGTTCGCCGGATCTCGAGGCAAAGCGCTCCCAGCAGGAGTAGCCACTCCGAGACCGTGACCCGCGCGAACGCCGATTCTCCGGACGCGATCGCACCCGAAGCGATCGACACGGAGGCGGGCCGAGCGGCACTGGCCCGTTTCGTGGTCGTCCTCTATCAACCGCAGGACCTGGTGAACATCGCGCTCGTGGTGCGCGCGATGAAGAACATGGGCCTGACGCGGCTCCGCCTGGTTTCTCCCGCCATCTTCAATGCCTATCGCGTGACCGGTATTGCCCACGATACGCACGAGATCGTCGACGCCGTGGAGCAGTACGATGATTTCGACGACGCCGTTGCCGACATGGTCCGGGTGGTCGCGATGACCGCGCGTCGCAGGGCCAGCCGACAGGTGTGGAGTGAGCCGGACACGGGAGCGGAGAAGCTCGTGGCCCGGAGCGCTGACGGGGACATCGCGCTCGTGTTCGGACGCGAAGATCGTGGCCTCCCGAACGAGATCCTCGACCGCTGCCACGAGGCCGTGTGCATCCCCACCAACCCGGAGCATCCCAGCCTCAACCTGGGGCAGGCCGCGATGGTCATCCTGTACGAGGTCCGGCGGGCGGTGCGGAAGTCCTTCGACCTCGAAGAGCGCGACCTGTCGGGCAAGATCCGCGACCAGGCGCCGCCGGCTACCGCGGCCGAGCTGGAGGAGTTCTTCGGCGTGTGGGAAGAGGCGATGGAGGCGCTCGGGATGTTCCGCGGGGTAGAGCCGATCACGAAGATGCGGAGCTACCGTAGGATCCTGAAGCGGTCCGAACCCGATCGCCGGGAACTCCGATTGTTCGAAGCCACCGCGTGGCGGATCGTCCACTTCGCCACGCGCATCGAGGCCCGGATCCGCGACCAGATTGCGAAGGAAGCCCGGAAGTCCTGATCCTTCCTACCCGGAGGCTCGTTCCCGCGCCCGGATGGCAGCCGGCACGTAATACCGCTCCGTGTAGTCCTTCAGCATCCGGCGGGCGGTGAAACGGGCCCCTCCCGTGCGTATCGCATGCTTCATCATGCGCACCCAGCCGCGCGGTACACCGTCCGCGTCCCGCGTGTAGTAGAGTGGGCGCACCTCGTCCTCGATCACCCGGTAGAGCGATTCGGCATCCTGCTGGTCCGCGGCTTCCCAATCTTCCGGCGTCTCGCCACCCAGGTCCTCGCCGATCGCCCATCCGTTGAGGCGGGTGAAGCCCTCGGCCCACCAGCCGTCCAGTGTGGACAGGTGGGGGACGCCGTTGAGTGCCGCCTTCTGGCCGCTCGTGCCGCTCGCTTCCATGGGAGGACGCGGGGTGTTCAACCAGACATCCACCCCGGACACGAGCTCGCGAGCGATGTTCATCTCGTAATTCTCGACGAAGGCGATGCGGCCCGCGAACGCCGGGTCCGACGCCATTCCGTACACCTCTGCCAGGAGCGCCTGCCCCGGCTTGTCCGCGGGGTGCGCCTTGCCAGCCATCACGATCTGAACCGGCCGCCACGGATCCAGCAGTATGGCCCGCAGACGCTCGATGTCTTTGAACAGCAGGGTGGCCCGCTTGTACGTGGCGAACCGGCGGGCAAACCCGATGGTCAGGGTCGTCGGACCGAGCAGGGTGCCGGCCGCCACCACCTGGCTTGGAGCCGACTCACCGTCGGTCCAGCGACCGCGGGCTCGCATTCGCAGCTCGGTGAAGAGCCGGCCGCGGCACTTCTTGTGGGCCTCCCAGACCAGGTGATCGGGAAGGTCGAGGGCACGCTCCCATAGCGCGGGGTCATCCTGCTGAAGCTCCCAGTCAGGGCCCAGGTATCTGTGGAACAGGTCCCGGAACGGCGGCGATACCCACGACGGCATGTGTACACCGTTCGTCACGTGCCCGATGGGCACCTCGTCGTCGCTCGCGGCCTCGGGCCACATCGATCTCCACATCTTCCGGGCCACTTCGCCGTGGCGTTCGGCCACACCATTCCGGGCATCCGACATGCGGATCGCCAGGGTAGACATGTGGAAGCGGCCATCGTCGTGCGGATGTCGTCCCAGGGCGTTCAGCTCTTCGCGGGAGATCCCAAGCCGGTCGAGGTAGTGCTTGAAGTACCGGTCCATCCGGTCCAGGGAGAAGGCATCGTGTCCGGCAGCGACCGGCGTGTGCGTCGTGAACACGGTCGACTCGGACACCCGCCGCTGCGCTTCCTCGGCGGACAGACCGTCTTCCACGTACTCACGAAACCTCTCGAGAGTCATGAAGGCGGCGTGTCCCTCGTTGGCGTGCCACACATCCGGGTGGATGCCGAGCGCCCGGAGCACCCGGACTCCTCCGATTCCGAGAACGATCTCCTGGCGCAGTCGCATTTCGTTGTCACCCGAGTACAGCTGATGCGAGAGCTTCCGGTCTTCGGGGTCGTTCGCCTCGATATCCGTGTCCATCAGGTAGATGGAAGACCTTCCGATCAGCATCTCCCATACGCCGAGGTGAACGACACGTCCGTCCAGGGTCACCGAGGCGTGCGCACCCCCGTCACCGTTGCCCAGCACCTTGCGGATGGCCATGGAGTCAGCGTCGAACGGCTCCTCGATCGCCAGCTGGCGCCCATCCTCCGTCATGCGCTGGCGGAAGTAGCCCTTCTGGTAGAACAGGCCGACGCCGACGAGGGGGATCCCCAGGTCGCTGGCCTCCTTGAAGTGATCACCCGCCAGGATTCCCAGGCCACCGGAGTAGAT
>JBDHBK010000171.1:0-5207 GCA_039592635.1 Gemmatimonadota bacterium | reverse complement strand
GACGTCCGGCTTCCCGAGATCGACTTCGTCACCGAGGTGTCGACCGGCACCTATGTGCGGTCGTTGGCCCGGGACCTCGGGAGGGAACTGGGTTGTGGGGCTCACCTCAGCCGCCTGCGTCGCCTGTCCATCGGTCCGTTCAGCGTGGTCGACGCCGTGGGCCTGGCCGAGCTGGCGGAGGCGGCCATTCCGGCGGGCGCCTCCCGGTCTGCCGCGCAGGCTCTGTCGTGGCTGCCGATCCGCAACCTGTCGCAGTCCGAGGTCTCGGATGTCGAACACGGGCGGAGGATTCCGGATCTTCCGGATTCTGGAGATGACGACCTTCCCGTGGCCATGGTAGCGGGTGGGCGACTGGTCTCGGTTGGCCGGAGAGGTCCCGAAGGCCTGCGGCCCGAAAAGGTGTTCCATGATGATTGAGGTCCACGGGGGCCTGGAGAGCGGATTGCCGCCGGACGTCGAGGGTACCGTGGTGACCGTCGGTAGCTTCGATGGCGTGCATCGGGGGCACGTGGCGGTCCTTGAGGAGATCACGCGCCGCGCCGCCGAGCGTGGACTGCGCAGCGTTCTGGTCACGTTCGACCGCCACCCTCTGAGCGTGGTGCGGCCTGAGGCCGCGCCGGGTCTCCTCACGACTCCGGATGAGAAGAAGGAAATCCTGTCTCAGTCGGGCCTGGACTACGTCGCGTTCCTGCCGTTCACCAGGGCGCTTTCAGAGTACGGCCCGGAGCAGTTCGTAGACTTAGTGCTGCGGAAGCGGTTCAGGGTCGCCGAACTCGTTATCGGATACGACCACGGCTTCGGACGAGGCAGGAAGGGAGATAATGATCTTCTTCGACGTCTCGGCCGGGAGCACGGCTTTGCGGTCGACGTGGTGCCGGCGGTCGAGTCCGGTGGGGCTCCCGTGTCCTCGACCCGCATTCGCGCCGGCGTGGCGAGTGGCGAGATGGAGCGGGTCGAGATGGACCTGGGGCGACCGTATTCATTCCGTGGGCCGGTGGTGACGGGAATGGGGAGGGGCAGGGACCTCGGTTTCCCGACCGCGAACATCACGGCACCGGGTGGGGGGAAGTTGTTGCCCTGTCAGGGCATCTATGCGGTTCGCGCTTCCCTTCGCACCGAGATCCGGTCGGGCCTTCTGCACCTGGGGCCGAGACCCACCTTCGCCGGCTCGCCGCCGTCAATCGAGCTCTACATACTGGACTTTGACGAGGATATCTACGGGGAGCGAGTCCGCGTGGATTTCCTGAAGCGACTCAGGGATGTGTTGCCGTTCGGGACGGCAGCCGAACTCGTGGAACAGATGAAGAAGGACCGGGACAGGGCCAGGGAGTATTTTTCCGCGCTCGATGACTGATCGCTACGAGCAGGGCCCTCAGACCGCCAGCTTTACAGATCACCGATTCGACGCTATTTTTCCATGCTTGATATACGTCGGACACACGAACTTGGAACTTGAAGGAACTCATACAGATGACGCTGGGCACGGAAGAGAAGAAAGCGATAGCCGGCAAGTTCGGCTTGCACGAGGGCGATGTTGGGTCGCCCGCCATCCAGGTCGCCCAACTGACGGCTCGGATCGAACACCTGACGGAGCATTTTCGGACGCACCCGAAGGATCATCACAGTCGACGAGGGCTCCTGAAGATGGTGGGACGGCGGCGCCGGCTGCTGGAGTATCTGAAGAAGAACGAATACGATCGCTATAAGGAAGTAATCAAGGAACTTGGCCTGCGCCGGTAACGAAAGCGTGGGCATCGGAATGCGGCGGTTCGGTGGCGCGTGGCGCCCTCGGACTGCCGTTTTTGTCGTTCCGCCCGTGCCCGCTACGATAGCGCGGGAGATTCGCGGCCGGGATGCGTCAGATTAAGACGTTGTAAGCTTGAGAAGAGCGGAAAGAGAAGAGAAAGAAGAGATGGCACACAGGATTGAGAAGGAATTCGCGGGTCGGAAGCTGATCCTCGAGACGGGTCGCATGGCGCGGCAAGCGGACGGGGCGGTACTCGCCCAGTACGGTGACACAGTAGTGCTGGTGACGGCGATGGCAGAGCGGAAACAGTCCCGCATGCCGTTCTTCCCCCTGACCGTCGAGTACAGGGCGAAGACCTACGCGGCCGGCAAGTTCCCGGGCGGGTTCATCAAGCGGGAAGGGCGGCCCAGCGACAAGGAGACCGTGTCGGCCCGTCAGATCGATCGGCCTTTGCGGCCGCTGTTCCCCTCGGACTACCAGAACGAGACGCAGGTCGCCTGCTTCATCATCTCGGCCGATCAGGAGAACGACGCTGACGTGCTCGGGATGCTCGGAGCTTCGGCGGCCCTGACCATATCTCCGATTCCATGGGGCGGACCGATTGCGGGTGTGCGCGTGGGTCGGGTGTCGGGTGACTGGGTCATCAACCCCACGTTCGAGCAGCTGGAGTACTCGGACATGGACATCGTCGTGGCTGGGACCCAGGAATCGATCGTCATGGTCGAGGGAGCTTCGGTTGAGATCAGCGAAGATGACCTGGTTGCGGCGCTCGAGGTGGCCCACAAGGCCGTGCAGGAGCTGATCGCGATCCAGCACGAGCTGGTCCAGATGATCGGCGGCCCCCCGCAGAAGTTCGAGTACCCGCCCAAGGCCGTGTCGCCCGATTTCGAGGCGGCGGTTAGAGACAGAGCGTCGAGCAAGGTCGAGGAAGCGCTGGCGCTTCCGAACAAGGAAGAGCGCAACCAGGCGCTGTCGGCGCTGCGGGAGTCGGTCACCGCTGACCTGCAAGACGAGGAGACCTTCGCCGAGCACCTCGACGACCTGTCGAGCGTGATGAAGAGTCTCGAGAAGGAGACGATGCGGCGTCAGATCCTCGAGCGCGGCGAGCGTGTCGATGGTCGTGGCCTCAGTGACATCCGGCCGATCTCGTCTGACGTCGGAAGCCTGCCGCGCACGCATGGTTCGGCATTGTTCACTCGGGGGCAGACGCAGGCGCTGTGTGTAGCGACGCTGGGTACGATCAGGGATGAGCAGAGAATCGACTCGATCGATGTCCGCGAGGAGACGTCCAAGTCGTTCATGCTTCACTACAACTTCCCGTCGTTTTCCGTCGGCGAGGTGCGCCCGTTCCGGGGCCCCGGTCGCAGGGAGATCGGGCACGGGATGTTGGCCGAGCGGGCTCTTCAGTCCCTTCTGCCTGCGTACGATGAATTCCCCTACACGATTCGCATCGTGTCGGACATTCTCGAGTCGAACGGCTCCAGCTCGATGGCCACCGTTTGCGGTGGGTCTCTGTCGCTGATGGATGCCGGAGTCCCGCTTCGTGGCCCGTGCGCCGGTGTGGCCATGGGACTGGTCAAAGAGGGCGACTCGGTTGCCATTCTCACGGATATCCTGGGGATCGAAGACGCTCTCGGCGACATGGACTTCAAGGTCGCGGGGACAGCAGATGGAATCACGGCGATCCAGATGGACATCAAGATCGATGGGCTGAGCCTCGACACGATGCGCGAGGCCCTGGGGCGTGCGCGCGAGGGACGGCTTCACATCCTCGATGTCATGCAGCAGACGCTCGCCGAGCCGCGATCGGAGATGTCGCAGTATGCTCCTCGAATCATGACGCTCCAGATCAACCCCGAGAAGATTGGCGAAGTCATCGGACCCAAGGGGAAGACGATTCGGAGCATCCAGGAACAGACCGGGGCCCAGATCAACATCGAGGACACGGGTGTTGTTACGGTCTCTTCCGTGTCGGGTGACGCAGCTGAAAACGCCCGCGCGATGGTCGAGGCCATTGTCGAGGAGCCCGAGGTCGGGCGCATCTACGAGGGTGTGGTCAAGAACACGACCACATTCGGTGCTTTCGTCGAGATCATTCCGGGTACGGAGGGTTTGTGCCACATCTCCGAGCTCGAGGAAGGTCGCACGGAAAACACTGAAGATGTCGTGCAGCCGGGTGACGTCGTGCAGGTCAAGCTGCTGGCGGTCGATGAGCGTGGCCGGCTGAAGCTGTCCCGCCGCGCGGCGATGTCCGCGGACTGAGCGCCGATGCGATTCCGCGTCGACCGACGGCCCGCCAGGTGGGTGCAGTGAGGCCGACCTGGGAGTGCGGAGTGCTGACGGACCGACCGGCTGCGCGGCCAGTAGCTGGTGGCAGTGAAATGACGGAGCGTCTGGACCGCGAGGTCCGGCGCTCCGTTCTTTCATCCGGGACGGTCGTGCTGTCGGAGAGGATGGACTCGGTGCGTTCGGTGGCCGCTGGAGTGTGGGTGCGTCGCGGCACGGCGCACGAGCAGCCAGAGTATCGCGGCATCGCCCATCTTCTCGAACACATGGTGTTCAAGGGCACGGGCCGTCGGTCAGCGCAGGAAATCGCCGCGGCCGTCGAGGGCACGGGGGGCTCTCTCGACGCCTACACCACGCACGAACACACATCCTTCCAGGTCAGGGTCCCATCCGATCATCTGGGAACGGGATTGGACGTGTTGGCGGACCTGGCTTTTTCGCCGGCTCTTCGCGCTGAGGATCTCGATCTCGAGCGGGAGGTGGTCCTGGAAGAAATCTCCCGAATGGAGGAGACCCCCGACGACCTGGTATTCGAGCTTCATTCGGAGTTCATGTATGACGGACATCCCTACGGCTCTCCGATCCTGGGAACCCGGGAGACGGTCGAGTCGCTGGATGCGGGCAGCCTTCAGCGGTTGCACAGGGAGGCCTATCGTCCCGAGAACATGGTGGTGGCGGTAGCCGGACAGGTGGATCACGACGCGTTGGTGGACCAGGTCCGCGATCTGTGGCCGGCTGCGTCGATCAGCGGCCGCGTGGCCGACGTTCCGATCCTCCAGTCCACGGCCGTCGGGTCGAAGGTCGTTCGTCATTCTGGAGGCCGGCAGGTGCACCTTATTGCCGGGGGTCGGGGGCTCGACCACTCGAGCTCCCTCCGGCACTCCGCGATCGTGGTCGGGCAGGCCCTGGGCGGAGGCATGAGTTCGCGGCTGTTTCAGAAGGTGCGCGAGCAGCTGGGGCTGGCCTACTCGGTGTTCTCCTTCCAGTCCTACTACGCAAGGGGAGGACACGTCGGAGCCTACCTGGCGACTCGGCCGGAAGCGGCGGCGGAAGCCCGTGAGACACTGCTCGGTGAGCTGCGGACGCTTTCCGATCACGGGCTGTCCAGGGCCGAGTTGGACGAGGTTAAGGAGCAGATAAAGGGCCAGATTCTGCTTTCGTTGGAGTCGCCGGC
>JBDHBK010000170.1:0-5212 GCA_039592635.1 Gemmatimonadota bacterium | reverse complement strand
AAGCTGGTTTCCGGTCTGGCCGTGAGACGAGCGGGCATCAGCAAGCTGGTGGTCGGCGTGGGCATGGTACCGAGGGGAGAGGTCGGCCTCATATTCGCTGCCATTGGCCTGTCCTCCGGCATTCTCTCCGGCGAGGTCTACAGTGCCATCCTCATCATGGTGATCCTCTCCACGTTCGTGGTGCCACCGGTGTTGAAAGCGCTCTTCGCCCGGCAGCCGCAGCCGGTCGCTCCGTCTATCGAGGAGTTGGAGGAAACCCATTTCTGAGTCGGCGGCCGGAGGAATGGCGTCCAGCGGTATCCCACAGGCCGCGGCCATACTGGAAAGGCACGAGCTCGTGCGGTTGTTCGGACGCCCCCGTGACTACCGGCTCGTGTTCACGAACGGCGTGTTCGACCTGCTGCACCGTGGCCACGTCGCGTCGCTGCAGGCCGCTCGCGCTCTGGGCGATCGACTGGTCGTGGGCGTGAACTCCGATGAATCCACTCGTCTACTGAAAGGCCCGGCCCGGCCCTATCAATCCGAGATGGATCGAGCGACCATCCTGGCGTCCATCCGCTTCGTCGATGCGGTGACGGTCTTTGGCGAGGACACGCCGGGAGATCTCATTTCCCAGCTGCTGCCCGACGTACTGGTCAAGGGGGCGGACTATTCGGAGGACCAGATCGCCGGCGCCACGGCTGTTCGAAGGGCGGGCGGAGACGTGGTGCTCGTGAAACTCGAGGCCGGGCTGTCTAGTTCGGGACTGGTCGACAGGATTCTGGCCGGGGACGGGAGAGAAGGGGGACGAGGCGGTGGCTGACCTGTTCTCACTGACGAAACCGCGTATCACCCTGATGGTGTTGATCACTTCCGGGGCCGGCTTCCTGATGGGTTCTGGTGGAGATGTGAACCTCTGGGGCCTCGTCGTGTCCTCTTTGGGGATCTGGCTGGTAGCCGGTGGCACCAGCGCCCTCAATCAGGTCATCGAGCGCGACATCGATGCCAGGATGCACCGTACACGGGGCAGGGCGCTGCCCGCCGGGAGGGTTACTCCGGCAGCCGCGACGTGGTTTTCTCTCGGGCTCTCGGCCCTGGGAGTGGGCATCCTTGCCGTGTTCGTGAACGCGCTCACCGCACTCCTCGCCGTCATAGCGCTCCTGAGCTACATCCTCGTCTACACACCCATGAAGAGAGTCTCGTCTCTCTCGACTCTGGTGGGCGCCGTGCCCGGAGCCCTTCCCATCCTGGGCGGCTGGACGGCGGCCACTGGTTCCATGGACCCAGGGGGGTGGGCGCTGTTCGGGATTCTCTTCTTCTGGCAGCTGCCGCATTTCCTGGCGCTGGCATGGATGTACAGCGAGGACTACAGGCGAGGCGGCTTGAAGATGCTCGGAGTCTCGGACCCGGCCGGGAGGCAGACGAGGCACCAGTCCGTTCTGTACGCCCTGGCCCTCCTGCCCGCGAGCCTGCTCCCTGTGCTGCTCGGCCTCACGGGCGGTTTCTACGCATTTGCGGCCCTCCTGCTGACGGGTGCCTACCTGGCGAGCGCCATCCGGTTCGCGGCCAGGGCCGATTCTCCGACGGCACGGGGTCTCTTTCGCGTGTCCCTGCTATATTTGCCGGTTTTGTTGCTGTTCCTCACGCTCGACGGTGCCGGCCCTGTCGCGACCGCGGCGGATTCAGGTCCCGCCGTGACGATCGGGAACGTCTCGGTGGGCAAGTAGGGCCCGTCCACTGTGGTCCCACGGAAGCTCCTCCTCGCGACCCGCAATTCTCACAAAGTGCGTGAGATCCTGGAACTGCTCGAGGGACTGCCCCTCGAGGTGTCTTCCCTGCGGGATCTTGGACTCGCGAGCCTCCCGGGCGAAGACGACGTCGAAGTGTACTCCACGTTCGAGCAGAATGCCCTGGCCAAGGCCCGGTTCTACCGCTTGCATACGGGTCTGGACGTAGTGGCGGATGATTCTGGCCTATGCGTGGACTCCCTGGGGGGCGGACCCGGAGTCCGGTCGCGGCGTTTTGCCGCCGATCACGGGACGGAGGGAGGGGATCAGGACGCAGCGAACAACGAGTGCCTCCTGCGGCTGCTGGAACAGGTAGAGGACGCGGACCGGGGAGCACACTACCGGTGCGCTCTCGCGTGCGTGACGTCGGAGCGGACCCTGGTGGTAGGAGGCCGGGTGGGTGGCAGGATCACCCGGTCCGAGAGGGGTCGCGGCGGATTCGGCTACGATCCGCTCTTCCTGCTGCCCGAGTATGGCCAGACGTTCGGCGAATTACCTCCGGAGGTGAAGGCTGAGATCAGCCACAGGGCGGAGGCGATTCGCTCCTTTCGGCGCTGGCTCGAACCTCTCAAATCACAGGAGCTGCCTCGATGACAACCGTTTCGCGCGCCTTCGCACGGACGGCGCTCGCGCTGATCCTCGTGGTTGGATTGTCAGGTTCAGTGCCGGCCCAGGAGGGTCCATACGCGGCAGCACCGGCGGACGTCGAGTCGGCCGAGGCCATCATTGCGGCCGTCTACGACGTGATTTCCGGGCCGGCCGGTGCGGAGCGCGACTGGGATCGGATGCGCTCGCTCTTCCTTCCCGGGGCCCAGCTGACTCCCTCTTTCCCGAGTCCAGACGGTGGATACGGCTTCCAGTACATGTCCGTCGAGAATTGGATCGATGGGGCCAAGGGCTGGTTCGCCGAGAACGCCTTCTTCGAGGTCGAGATTCACCGGGTGGCCGAGAGCTACGGCCATATCGCCCACGTGTTCAGCACGTACGAGTCGCGCAGGGAAGCGGAAGGCGAGCCGTTTGCCCGCGGGATCAACAGCTTTCAGCTCATGTTCGACGGTACGCGCTGGTGGATCGTCAACATCTTCTGGCAGGGCGAGACCGAGTCCGAGCCGATCCCCAGCCAGTACCTGCCCTGAGCTGACCTTCCCTCCATCCGGCCCCGGCGCAGGATGCCGGGGCCCGGATGTGCAAGTCTGGCCACCTGGTTCGTCATCACAAGCAAGAAGGATCCGCGCCCGGCACTTGACCCGAGCCCTTCGGACTCCCGAGATGTATGTTCAGCTGGCATCGAGGGACACTTCGAGAACGAGGGCCGGTTTTGGGAACCGATTGGGCGGCGATCTACGAAGCTTCGTACGACGACCTGGTGCGCTTTCTGTACCGCCTGGTCTGGGAGGAGGACCGGGCGCACGACCTGGCCCAGGAGACTTTCGTCCGGGCCCTTCGGCACGAGCCGGAACAACCACGAGCGTGGCTGTTCTCGGTGGCGCGCAACCTGGCGCGCGACGAAGCTCGCACGGCGATTCGGCGACGACGCCATCTGGCCCTGGTACGCGTTGAGGAATCAGACCGAGTCGCGGAGGATGCGGATCAGGAGATGCAGCGTACCGAGCGACACGAGGCGGTCGAAGCGGCTCTGAATCGATTGAGTGAGAGAGATCGGGAGGTGCTGCTGTTGTGGGACGCAGGCCTGAGCTATGACGAAATCGCTGAGCAGACCGGGTTGGCCCGCGGGGCCATAGGAACGACCCTCTCGAGGGCGCGTCGGCGACTGGTCGATGCGCACAGGACGGGGGAGGATCAGAATGCCACACATCTCTGAAGGCCAGCTGCACGCCTGGATTGATGGTGCGATCCCCGAAGGATCGGAGGATGAGCGTGCCGTCCGTCTCCACGTCGAAACGTGCGCAGAGTGCACCGCGCGCCTCGACGCGGCCCGTGCGCTGCGTGACGAGGCCGGTCAACTACTCGCATCGGTCGTCCCAAGGGGTTCGGCGCCTTCTTTCGAGCAAATCCGGCAGCGGGCTCAGTCCGAGGCAGAAGAGTCGCAGCCATCGGGTTCGGGGACCGGCGCCGGACGAGTGCGAGTGGGCTGGCTGTCGCCCCAACGGCTTGGCTGGGCGGCAACGATCGCTCTCGCGCTCGGGGCGGGTTGGATCGGACGGGCCGTACTCGAAGAGAAGGGGTGGACCGACCCCTTCCACGAGGGACCGGTGCCCGCACCAACGAGCCCTGTCGTTGATTCCGAGACCTCTCGACAGAACGCAGAGGAGCGGTTTGGGGATGATGCGGTCGGGAATGCCGAGTCGAAGGAGGGCGGTCAGCGACAGGACCGCCGGGCCGAGGCCGTCGAATCGCCCCAGGGACTGCGGGCCCGCGAGGAAGCCCCCACGGATGTCGCTGACGAACTGGAGGTCGATGCGGATTCGCCTCGTCGGACGGAGGCTCCTGCCGCGGCCGAGGCTCTGGTCTCCGAGGACCAGGCACTGGTGGGCGGACGCATGGAGCCGGCCGCGGAGGGGCGCGGACGAGACTCGAGAACCAAGTCCATCCGGCCACCTGTGGATCCGTGGCACGCGATCCCTGCGGTTCGCGTCACTCCGACGTCGGACTTCGCCGGGTGCTATCGACTCGAGTATTCCTGGTCGCCTGAAGTGGCATACCTGCCCGGTACGGTAGAGTTGACATTCGCCGAGCCAGCAGAGCGATCCGGCCAGTCCATCTTCGGAATTGATATCCCCGGCGGAGCGCAATCGATGCTGCACGAGGCCGTCTGGGCGACCCCGGCTCAGGACTCGGTGTGGCTCCGCCTGGTCACCGGAGAAGAACGAGCGGCATTCACCGTGCGTGCGGAGCGCTCGCAGGCGAATTGGGTCGGAGAGGGCCGGGTATGGACCCCCGGCGCTCCGGTGTCGGCGGGACAGGTGCGCGGGACCGTCAGCCTGGTCCGAACCGGCTGCGAGCCTTCGTGAGCCCCGACGACCGGAAGGGGCTGGACCTGCCCGGGCGTCTCCAGAAGGCGAGGGAGATCTACGAGGGCATCTACTTCGTCCCGTACCGGAAGACGATCCACCGCGAGTATCTGCGCCAGAGAGACCTCTTGTTCGTGCTCGGATTCTCGGATCTGCTCGGAGTCCCCAGCCCGCTTCAGTTCTACACGCTCGAGCTCCTCCCGGAGGTCCTGGAACAATTCCACGAGTGGCATCTGCGCATGGGGATGTCCGAGGCCCCGGAGGGAGGCTTCCGGTGCTGCTGAGGGGGACGTGAGTCACCTCGCGGCTCTGCAGGAGGCCATGGCCCGTCCTATCCTGTTCTTCGGCGGGAAGGGTGGGGTGGGGAAGACCACCCTCGCGGCGGCTCGGGCCCTGGAGTCAGCGGCCCTCGGCACCCCGACGCTTCTCGTGTCTACCGATCCGGCCCACTCGACGAGTGACGCCCTGCAGGTT
>JBDHBK010000169.1:0-5233 GCA_039592635.1 Gemmatimonadota bacterium | reverse complement strand
GTTCACGATCCGCCAGGTCGCGCCGGGCCATCTCCTGCAGACGCTCCGCGAGTTCCTCGACTCGTTCCCGCCGGACGGTGAGGCCCGCTGCCATCCGGGGCCCCCCGAAGCGCTCCAGCAGCGGCTCGCATTCCTGCAGTGCGTTGAAGAGATGGAATCCACCAGTCGATCGCCCGGAACCCCGGCCCACGTCCCCGTCAAACGAGATCACTACCGCCGGTCTGTGGTAGCTCTCGACGAGACGGGACGCCACGATGCCGAGCACACCCGGGTGCCAGTCGTCCCCCCACAGGACCACGGCCTGGTCGCCGTCGCTGACGCGGGATCGAGCTTGCTTCCTGGCTTCCTCGAACACACGCGAATCCGTCAGGCGACGCTCCGCGTTCTGGCGCTCCAGGTGATCGGCCAGTCGCTCGGCCTCGCGAGAGTCCGCCGCCAGGAGCAGTCGCAGCCCGGCATCAGCCTCGTCCATGCGACCGACCGAGTTGAGACGCGGCGCGATCCGAAAAGAGATGTCCTCAGCCTCGATTCGACGGTCAGCTTGCAGTCCGGCACTGGCCAGCAGTGAGCGAAGGCCGGTTTTCCGGGTGCGTTCGAGCGCGCGCAGCCCGGCCCGCACGAGGACACGATTCTCGCCGGTCAACGGCATCTGGTCGGCCACCGTCCCCAGCGCGACGAGGTCGAGGTGCTGGTTCAATCTCGGGGCCTCCACACCTGCCCGCTCGTACAACGCCGACAGGAGCTTGAAGGCGACGCCGACCCCGGCCAGGTCGCGGAACGGGTAGCGACTGGTCGGCAGCATGGGATCCACGACGGCGATCGCCCCGGGGATCTCACCGCCCGGCCGGTGGTGGTCCGTGACGACCACGTCGATACCCATCGCCGTCGCCCTGGACACGGCGTCCACCGCCGTCACTCCACAATCCGCCGTAAGGATGAGCGTGGCCCCCACCTCGGTCGCCTTTCGGATCCCGGCATCGGAGAGATCGTAGCCGTCGCGCGTTCGGTGGGGAACGAACGGCTCCACCCGTCCGCCGAGTTCGCGCAGTCCGTAGGTGAGCAACGCGGCCGCGCACATTCCATCGGCATCGTAGTCGCCGTGGACCAGGATCGCTTCGCTTCCTGCCACAGCCCGTTCTACGCGCTCCACGGCCGCCTGCATGTCGGGAAGCTCAAAGGGCGAGGGCACGGAAGAAAGATGAGGGCGAAGGAACGAGCGAACGTCCTCGGAAGAGTCGATGCCACGGCGGAGAAGGACCCGGCACACGTCCTCCGGAAGGCCCACGGATTGAGCGAGGGCTACGACCCTTTCCTCCCGCAGAGGCAGCGGCATGATCCACCTGCGTGGCCCCGAAACGCGTCTGCTCATCGCGCGCCCGCAGGGCCCGAGTCGGAACGACCGGTCAGACTATGCCGCTCGCGGGAGATCAATCCACGACGTGCAGGATGACGCCGCACGTCTCACAAACCACGAGCACTCGCCCCGCCCGGATCACCTGCTGAGTCTGGAGGGGGATCGAGGTGTAGCAATGGCCGCACACGCCATCGACGAGCGGCGCCAGCGGGTTATCCGCCGTTCCCCTCTTGACCGTGTCGTAGACGCTGCGAGCCCGCTCATCGATTCGAAGGGCCCGGTTGCTCCTCCGATCCAACTCGATGGCGATCTCTTCCTCCAGCCGCCGGTGCTCCGCATCCAGTTCCGTGAGGCGATCACCGTATTCCTGCTGCCGGCTCGCGATGTCGCCCTCGAGCTCAGTCAGCGCAGCGCGCGCCGTCTCCTGGTCCTGCATCGCGTCGAGCAGTTCGTCCTCGGCGATCTCCAGATTCTGCCTGGCGGCGTCGACTTCGGCCCGGGCAGCGGTGTGCTCACGCATGTTGTGCACTTCCTGGGCACGCGTCTGCAACCGCTTGAGCGTAGCCCTTCCAGCCTGGACGGTTCGCTCCGCGTGTCGCAATTCTCCTTCAGCCGCTTCCAGACGAGCGTTGAGGGCCACCGTCTCCTTTTCCAGTCCCTCCAACTCGGCCACCAGCGTCTCGGATTCGGTCCGCAGGGCGGCGAGCCTCAACTGCCGGTCTCCGATCAAGGCGTCGATCTCCTGCAGTTGCAGAAGACTCTCTACGGTATTTCCTTCCATTTCCTCCCCGTCTTCAGAAAGTCATGTGACCCGTTCTTCAGGCGCGGGTCTTCTCCGAATATCGTCGCATGAAGCTCAAGGGTACACCGGCGCCCCTGAGCTCTCGCGCAAGCTCTTCCTTCTCGATCAACAAGCGCTTCGCCTGGTCGTCTGCCGCCAGCTCGAGCTCCCGGTCGATCTGTGCGAGACGATCCAGCTTCGCCCGGTGCACCACGCGCCGCACGGTCTCCTCGAAGGCGTCGCGCGCGTGCACGACCTCGACATCGTCCTCCTGCAAAGCGGTCCACACCGGCGCCGCTTCGCCCGACAGATCCAGGTCTCCCCCGGAGGCCACGAGCAGCGCCTGATAGATGTGGCGGAGCACCGCATCCCGGAAGTGCCGCTCCTCGAGCCCGGTTTCGACCGCGACCTCCAGGAGATCCCTGTCCCTCGCCAGCAACAGGAGGAGAGAACGCTCCAGGGGGTCGACCCCTGGAGGTCCCTGGGCCGGCAGCGTGACGCTGGTCGCCGAACGACCGCCGTCGGCCCCCCGGCGTGGCCTGGCCACCATCCGCTCGCGCGCCACCTCGCTGACCAGCGTGTCCCGGCGGACTCCCGTACGCTCTGCGGCCCTCGCGAGATAGATATCGAGCAGAGCCGGGTCCCGCACGGATCGCAACGTACTGAGAAGCCCGTCGACGGCGCGCCGCTTCCCTTCGATGCTGTCGAGGTACCCCTGGCGTTCCAGGATCTGCAGCTTGCGCTCCAGCACGTCGACCGCGTCCCCGATGTACGCCCGCAGCGCATCGGCCCCTTCCCTGCGCAGCAGGGAGTCCGGATCCTCGCCCTCCGGAAAGCTCACGACCATGGGGTGACACCCGGCAGCGAGCAGCACGTCGCCCGCCCGGAACGTCGCCCTCAGCCCCGCAGAATCACTGTCGTAGAGCAGGTAGACGCGGCTGGAGTACCGCTTCAGGAGGTCGGCCTGTTCGGATGTGAGCGCGGTTCCCAGCGGAGCCACGGCGGTCGCGAAACCACCGAGGTGCAGGGACAGGGCGTCCATGAACCCCTCGGTCACCAGAGAGTGCTCTTCCCGCCGGATGGCGTGCCTGGCCCGGTTCAATCCGTATAGTGTGCGGCTCTTGTGGAAGATCGGGGTTTCAGGAGAATTGATGTACTTTGGAGCCTTCTCGTCGGCATCCGCCAGCACTCGGCCGCCGAACGCAATCGGGCGATCACGAAGATCACGGATCGAGAACATCACCCGGTTGCGGAACCGATCGTACGGCTCATCCGCCCGTTCACTGGTGGCGAGGAGCCCTGCCTCCAGCAATTCCGCGTCGCCGATCCCGCGGGAGTGCGCCGCCTCACGCAGGCGACGCCAGCCCTCCGGCGCGAAGCCCAATCCGTATTCCTCTGCGCCGTCTGGATCCACCCCGCGGCTGGTGAGGTAGGCCCTGGCCGGACCTCCCACATCCTCGTCGAGGAGCATGGACCGGAACCACTCTTCGGCGAAGGCCGTCACTTCCCGCAGGTGGGCGAACGGATCTTCCCGCCTCTCAGAGTCCTCGGGCACTTCGATACCCACACGCGCCGCGACCTGCCGCACTGCAGACGGAAAATCGAGGCCGAGGTGCTTCATGAGAAAGGAGAAGACATCGCCTCCCTCTCCACACACGAAACACTTGAAGATGCCCCGGACGGGGTCCACCGAAAAATTCGGCCCCTCTCCGCCGTGCAGGGGACAGGGGCCTCGGTACGTCTTGCCGGATCGTTTGAGTTGGACGAATTCTCCACACACCTCCAGGATTTCGGCGCGCTCCCGGATCTCCTGAACCAGCGCGTCGCTAACCATCAGCGTTCGCTGCTCCTTCCGCCGGAGTAGTCGCGGCACACCTCAATATCCTGGTCGTCCTCCGCTCAAGTGATCGCGCTCACGAACACGACTACGGTAACCCCTGAGCCCCCTTCCTGGAAACCTCCGAGCCGGTAGGTCTGGACCCGTCCATCACCGTCGAGGACCCTGGCAACCTCCTTCCGCAGTGCTCCTGTCCCTTTCCCATGGATGATGCGCAGACTGGGCACGTCGTTGACGAAGGCCGCGTCGAGCCCCTGCGAAAGCGCACCCTCGACCTCTTCCACACGCAGCCCGCGCATATCGATCTCGGTCGCCGGAGCGATTTCCGGGAGAGGTGTTGTTGAATTGGAGGCTTTGCTTCGAGGCGTGCGGCCCGTAGGCTCGAGGTCCGACAGGGTCAAAGTGAAACGCATCCCTCCCGACTCGAGGACCGCTTCCTGGCCCCGGATCTCGAGTAACTCCCCTTCGACGGCCAGCGACCGCGAGCGCGCTCCTTCCCCCACGACGAGCGGGCCCGCGCCGGACGCCCGGGACGCGGGTGCCTCTGCTTCCGGCACCCGACTCTCACGCAACAACTGCTCGATCCCGGCTCGAGTCTCGCGCACCGCAGCGTCCACCGCCTTTCTCTCGGCCGGTGAGCCAGCCGAGACAGCCGCATAGAGCTGGCGCAGGCGCTCCACCTCGCTCTCCACCGACCGACGCGCGTCGAGCAGATACTGCTCCACGCGCTTCCGTCCCTCTCGCTCGATCTCCTTCTCTCGTCTTTCGAGCCTCTCGACGGTCTCGTCCAGGCTGTGCCGTGTCTCGCTCGTTCTGTGTGCGGCCCGCCGGGCCTCGAGCGCCAATTTATTGACTTCCGCTTCCCTCTTCTCCAACTCCCCGAGCAGCGCCTCGACCCGCCGTTCTCCTCCGGTAAGACGGGAGCGCGCCGTGGCCAGGACGTCGTCCGGGAGACCCAGCCGTCGTGCGATTTCCAACGCATAGCTCCGGCCCGGACGATCTCGAAGCAGGCGGAACGTGGGCCGCATCGCCTCGGTGTCGAACTGAAGCGAGGCGTTGACGATCGATGTTTCCTGTGCCGCGAGATCCTTCAGTTCTCCGAGGTGGGTCGTCACCACGGAAAGCCCCCCCTGTGTCGCAAGGCGGAGCAGAACGGCTGCCGCCAGCGCCCCGCCTTCAGCCGGATCCGTGTTGCCGCCCAGTTCATCCACGAGGACGAGCGAGCTCCCGTCGGCCGTCTCGAGTATCTGACGCAGGCCCT
>JBDHBK010000168.1:0-5248 GCA_039592635.1 Gemmatimonadota bacterium | reverse complement strand
TCGGACATGTTCGAGGTCCTCTTGTGGGCCCAGACCACGGAGCAGGCCGAGGTGAACGTCGTCTACTGGGACCTCGAGGCGCCGGACGCCCGCATGGAAACGGAGACGGTCGCCACCACCAAGGCCGGTGGTTATGCGGCCAAGTTGATCGCGGACGAGGTGCAGCCGGGGCGCCGATACGGTTACGAGCTGCATATCAATGGCGAGAACGTGGAGCGTCCGTACCGGCTGGAGTTCCAGACGCAGGTGCTGTGGCAGTGGAGAACCGACCCACCTGACTTTCGCATTACGACCGGCAGCTGCTTCTACGTGAACGACGCTCCGTACGACCGACCCGGTGATCCGTACGGCGGCGGCTTCGAGATCCTGGATGCGATGGTCGATAAGAATGCTGACGCCATGGTGTGGCTGGGCGACAACTTCTACTACCGGGAGCCGGACTGGAACACGCGAACCGGGATGATCTACCGGAACACGCACACCCGATCGTATCCGGGTCTGCAGCCGCTCCTGGCATCGACCCACAACTACGCCACGTGGGATGATCACGACTACGGGCCCGACAACAGCGACTGGGCCTGGCGTGAGAAAGCGACCGCCCGCGGAGTGTTCGACATGTTCTGGGGCAACCCGGAGCTCGGGCCGCCGGAGTTGGGTGGAAGCATCGCGACGCGGTTCGAATGGGGGGACGTGGAGTTCTTCATGCTGGACAATCGCTGGTTCCGCTCGTCGGAGCACCGGCTCTCAGGTCACAAGCAGGTGTTCGGCGAGAAGCAGTTGCAGTGGTTGGTCGACGCGCTGACATACAGCCGCGCCAGCTTCAAGATCATCGTCAGCGGCGGACAGATTCTGAATCCGGTGGCCGACTGGGATTCGTACGCGACGTACCCGGAAGAGCGTGCGCGATTCCTTCAGCTGTTGCGAGAGAACGACGTGTGGGGTGTCGTTCTGCTGACGGGCGACGTGCATTACACCGTCCTCAGCAAGCTCGATCGCCGCGGTACCTATCCGCTGTGGGAGATCACGACCTCCCCGATCACGGCTGGCCCGGCGAGCGTGGATCCCGACAACTACGACAATCATCTTGCAGAGCCGGGAACCCTGTTCGTCGAGCGCAACTTCGCCACGCTGGACTTCTCCGGCCCCGAGAACGATCGGGTGATGAACGTCGCGGTGTGGGACGCGGCCGGCGCAGAGTTGTGGTCGAAGGAGATCCGGGCGCGGGAGCTGCGGCCGTAGCGGGATATGCAGAACGGCCCGCCCTCGCACTCGCGAGGACGGGCCGCGTTCGATGCAACTGCGGATCCGGCCGTTACGGCTGGATGATATGCAGCTCCACCCTCCGGTTCCTGGCCCGACCTTCCTCGGTGTCGTTGGTCGCCACCGGGTTGGCCTCGCCGTAACCCACGGCATCAAGCCGGTCGATGAACTGCTCCATCTCCATGCTTGAGCTCAGGAGGAAGTCGCGCACGGCTTCGGCCCGGGACTGGCTGAGCCTCTGGTTGTAGGCTTCGGCTCCTACGGAGTCGGTGAACCCGCGCAGCTCCAACCGGCCAGTTCCCTCGGGGTCAGCCTGCTGTACGATCTGGCCCGCCAGGTCGGCCAGGTAGGTCCGCGCGGACCTCGTCAGGTCGAAGCTGTTGAACTCGAACTCGACGTTCTGCAGCTCCAGTTGCACCAGGCAGCCACGTGCATCCACCCGGCCTCCAGCCGGCGTGTCGGGACACGCGTCAACCCCGTCGAATACGCCGTCCGCGTCGCTGTCGACCGGACAGCCGGTCGCGTCCACGACCACGCCCGGAGGCGTGTTGGGGCAGAGGTCGATTCCGAAGAAGATACCGTCGCCGTCCCTGTCGTTGGGGCAGCCGTTCTCATCTACCGTGGCGCCCTTCGGAGTGTTCGGGCACTGGTCCAGACCATCGAAGACTCCGTCTCCGTCTGAATCGAGCGGACAGCCCGTCTCGTCCACGACCGCGCCGCGCGGTGTGTTCGGACACTGATCGATGTAGTCACCCACGCCATCCATATCCGCGTCCAGCGGGCAGCCGGTGGTGTCCACCTCGACGCCTTTCGGCGTGTCCGGACACAGGTCATTCCGATCCTCGACGCCATCGCCGTCCGAGTCCTTCGGGCCCCACAGGAAGAACGACAATCCGGCCGTCCACTCCGTGCTGTTGAGCGACGTCTGACTCAGGTTGGCGCCGTCCGGATTAATGAGTCGGCGCGCGTCGAGCAGTCCGTCCGGGGAATGGTAGTTCCGCCAGTCAAAACGGAATCCGAGCCAGCGCGTCGGGTACAGCTTCAGCGCCGCTCCGTAATTCCACGTGAGCGCCGACTCGGTGGACAGGTCGTCGGTATCGAAGTCGAAGCTCTGCATTCCAGCTCCGCCCAGGACGGCCAGTTGGATGGAGCGATGGAGGTTGAAGTTGTAGGTGATGTCACCGCCGTAGTTCATCACCTTCGTTTTCGTCCCGTCATACGCCGATCCTACGATCTTCGAATCCACGTATCCGAAGAACCCCTCGATTCCGACGCCGATGTCGAACACATAGCCCAGCCGGCCGCCGAAGTACGGATCGTTGTCCAACCTCCAGGGCACCGGGTCGTTCTCGAACTCGGTGTCCCCCAGTCCATTCAGCATTCCGTAGAACGCATTGATCTCGAGGCCGCCCGTTCCGTCCTTGATCTGGGCTTCGAGTGGGTGAGCCGAAAACAGCATGACGGACGCCATGACGGCGAGGCCCGGAAGGCCGCGCTTCAGGAATCGGGATATGGTCACAGTGAGCCCCCTGTAGGTTCGCGAGCGGGATGCCAACTAGCGGTCGTGAAACCCTAAATCTAGCTTGTTGCGGCCCGAAATGCTCCGGTCAGACCTGCTCTTGGTACGCTTGCTCGATCAGGCGTCCGCCTCGTCCGTCTTCTGGTCCTCTTCCCTCATGCTGAACACACCGATCTCCGAGCCGATTCCGACCAGCAGACGCTGCACTGGATCCATCCGGGAGCGGATCTGGAGGACCTCGCGAGCCAGGCCGGGATCGTCCGTGATGATGCCGTCCACGTTTCGGCTCATCATGGCGGACATCAGGTAGGGATCGTTGACGGTCCACACGTAGACATCCATGCCGGCCCGGTGCGCCCGCTCGACGAATCCCCGGGTGGCGGTGACGGCGTTCACCGCCAGGAAATCGACATCAAACCGGGTAGCGTCGCCCAGGTTCACCGACGTCAGGAGCCCATACGTCCAGTCCGGGCGCATGGCGCGGATCTTCTGGACCTTGTCGTACTTGAGCGACATGACGACGATCTCATCGACCATGCCCGCCTGCTCGACGATGTCGATGACCCGACGCTCGAGATCCTGATCGTGACCGTAGTACTTGAGCTCGATGACGACTCTCGACTTCCCCTGCGCCGCGCCCAGCACCTCCTCGAGCGAGGGAACGCGTTCCGCCGAGTATGCTGGATCAAACCAGCTGCCGACATCGATCGCGTCGATGTCAGCCCGCCGCGCATCCCAGATCGTCAGCGGGTTGCGAGCCGTCTTCATGAAGTCGCTATCGTGAAACACCGCGACCTCACCGTCGGCCGTCTCCTGTACGTCGATCTCGATGTAGTCGGTCGAGTCCGAGATGGCCCTGTGAACGGCTGCCAGGGTGTTCTCCGGCGCGTGGAGGGCCGCGCCACGGTGAGCCATGATCAGGGTGTCATCTTCCAGGCGCACCGAGCGAGCGAGCATCACGGCAAAGACCACGCAAGCAATCGCCGCCACGACTCCGCCCCACAGGAGACGCTTGCGCGGAATCCGGGTCGCCGGTCGATCACCGAGTGATCCCGGCTCGGCCAGCTCCCGCGCCAGGGCGCCGGGGCCTGAGAAGTCCCGGTACAGGCGAACGACCAGCAGGGCGAACAGCGATGCGGACAGGAAGGACAGAATGGCGTTGGTGACCAGGCTCAGGAGTCCGATCGCTCCCATGGTGAGGGCTACGACCGTCATCGTGTCGCCGCTCATGGGCACGATGAGCCGTCCCAGCAGGCCGATGGTCCAGGTGAGGGCGATGGATGTCAGGGTCCCGGCGACCAGCCACAGCACGATCCACCAGAAGATGGTCCAGCGGTGGCCCTTCGAATCCGCGATCGAGTCGCGGATGGCCGCGGGCGGCGTCAGGCTCTCGAACAGCACGGCTGGAAGCGCCATGGCCCACTGGACGACCTTGATCGCGAGCAGGACGGCCAATACGGCCGCCAGGACACCGGAGATCCCGCCCGCCCACAGAAAGGCCGGAGGACGGTTGGTCAGGTAGTAATTGATGTCGTACTGCCGGAGGAAGGTCCAGTAGACCCCGCCCACGAGCGCCAGCATCGGTCCTACGAGGAGCGCGGCCCGCACCAGAAGATGTGACCCGAGCAGGAGGATCCGAGCGGATTCTCGGAAGACGTATCGGAGGACGCTGAACCAGGTGATCCGCCGGTCCTCGGCCGCGCCGTAGCCCACGACCATGAGCCCCGCCTGTTCGAGCAACGCGATCCCGATCCAGGACCCCCCGACGATGACCAGGGCCAACGCGCCCGCCGGAGTGAGGAAGAAATACAGAATCTCCTGGTCGCTCAGAACCGCGCGGTCCTGCCGGGCGAGGAAGAACCGGAGGAGCAATGCCAGACCCGGCAGCAGGAGAAGCGTAACGGCCACCCGGGTGGTCAGGGTGACCAGCAGGAGCTGTGGCCATGTCCGCCGGAAGTCTCTAAACGCCGATAGACCTGGTTGCAGGCTGCCGTTCATCATCCGCTTCACAGTGCTTGGTCGAGCTTCGAGGATATCACGAAGCAAGCTAACTGCAATTCAGCCCGACCGCCGGGTGGCGGCCGGGCTGAACGGTTCGAGTGAACGGTCCGGCGATCGCGAGTCGCGATCAGTAGCCTGGGTTCTGCGTCAGGTTCGGGTTCGCCAGCAGCTCGGAAGCCGGCAGCGGATACAGGTTGCGGAAGTCCTGCACCGCGACACCGGTCTGCCCGCCACCCTTCCAGGACCACACGTAGTCACCGGATGTGAACAGCCCGAACCAGATCAGGTCGGTCCGACGGTGACCCTCCCACCACAGCTCGCGGGCCCGCTCGTCGATGATGAAGTCGAGCGTCAGCTCGGCCTCGGTGATGTTGGCGCTCTGGTCGCCGTAGGCGCGCTCCAGCAGCGCGTTGACGTGACCCACCGCCACCGCCGGTGTACCGCCACCGCCGCGCAGGTTCGCTTCGG
>JBDHBK010000167.1:0-5249 GCA_039592635.1 Gemmatimonadota bacterium | reverse complement strand
ACCCTGCCCCTGCCGCAGCTGTTCTTCACGGTGTCGATCAGCGTCGGCGTGGCGGGCGTGCTGTTCTTCGTGTTCGCCAGGCCCATTCGCAGGATGATGGGGGGCGTTCACTAGCCACTCGCGCTGAGTGGTGTCGGTTCACACCGTCCACGGTTGTCGATTCGTCCAGGGCCGGTCTCCTTGTGGAGGCCGGCCCTTGTCAAAGGGGGCTCGTGGGTGACAATTCGTTTGGACACAGGTACGCGGCGAACACTCGGACAGGTGGCGCACGGTGATCATCTCCAGCGGCGTAGGGCCATTCGACGAACGGGTTGGTGGGCTCAGGGTTGGCGGGCTCTACCTTCTGGCGGGCGCCCCCGGAGCGGGCAAGCTCCCGTTTCTGCTTCAGTTCCTTGCGGCCGGCCTCGAGGCGGACGAGCGCCTTGCATTCCTCGGCGGTCATTCCCCCGAGGAACTGTTCGAGCAGGCTCGGCACTGGGGCCTCGAGGGGCTCGAGCGGGCCTGGCAGGACGGTCGGCTCAGCGTCCTTGGTTACAGGGGCGAGTATCCGCGGCGAATTCTGGAGGCGGAGGATCCGGAAGAAGCCTTCGGAGAGCTCGCCGAGGCCCTCGAAGGACCGGTGAGTCGACTGGCTGTCGACCCGGGGACGTTACTGTGGGAAACGAGGCAGGGTACGGCGATGGCCGGGTCGTTTCTTCAGTGGCAGGAGTCCGCGGGCGCCACCGTCGTGGCGACGGCCGTCGCGAACCTGAACGAGAATCTCCCTCCTTCGACCGACTGGGTGGTGCAGAAAGCGTCGGGCGTGTTTCACTTCGTGCGATTGTCCAGTGGCCTGCGAGAGATAGTGGTTCACAGGATCCGCCCCCCGATAGACGACCCAGGCTCCATCACCGTCGAGGCGCGTCCCGGAATGGGGCTCACGCAACCGGCCAGGGGCCCACGGCGGCGGACCGGAGACATCCCACACGGCGATCGGCACCGATTGATTCTGCTGCGCATGACCGAAGCGATCACCCGCGACGTCGAGGACTGGTTGAACCGGGAGTACGAGGTCCGCGATACGCGCGATCCCACCGAGGTGATCTCGTCGCTGCAGACCGAAGGTTGGGGCGGCGTATGTATCGTCGTCGAACGGTCGGGCATCGAGCAAGCCATTGAGACATGTCACACCATTCGGCCGCTGCTGGCTGGAGCGATCGTCATCCTGTCCCGGGGACAGCTCAGGTCATCCGATCGGGCGCGAGCCATGGAGGCGGGCGCCGACGACATTCTGCGCCAGGATGTGGTCCTGCGGGAACTCAAGTCGCGTTTCCGAAGGGCAGCGGCCGTACTGGCGAGTTCCCGTGACGTGTCCCAGCACTCCGGCAGGCCGCAACCGATTCCCGACCTGGTTGACAGCGAGCGATTCAAGGCCGAAGTGGAGCAGCGCCTCGTCTCGCCCACGCTTGGGTACATGACGCTGATCCTGGTCCCGCAGAGCGTCGGCTCGGACGTGCTCGGAGCGCTTCGCGCCAGCATTCGGTTGGAAGCCGGTGATTTCGTGGGCCTCGTGGAGGACGGGTATGGGGTGATCCTGCAGGACGCGCGCGGGAGACACGCCCGGATCTACATGGAAAGGGCGCTGCGCACATTGGATCCTTCCGCCGGCGCTCCGGAGGTCGGAATCCTGACCAGCCCCGAGGAGGCGGATGAGATCAGGACGGCCCTGGGTGCCTGAGACCTCGACCCGTCTGCGCCGAGGAACCGGGTGACCCTTGTCGATCTGGTGACCACGATCATCGTGGTCGTCAGCCTGCTGGCCCTCGCCGTGGCCCTGGTGACCTACGTGACCGGGAGGGTTCAGCGTGCCCGCCGGGTAGAACCCGAGGCTCCTCGCAAACAGGGTTCGTGGTACTTCGTGCGATACTCCCCCGAAACGCGATCGGACAGGCGGCCCTGACCGGATTTCCGACCTCGTACTTGTCTCGGCGGAAATCGAACGCGACCTTACTCGCTCGCGCCGTCCGGGTAATTGGAGACCCGGTCCCATCGGAGCGGAGGTTGCGTTGGGCGAAAAGGACATCCGGATAGAGCTGGACAGCTCCGACCTCAGGGTATTCACTCAGGCTCTGCTGCGAGACGTCCGGGCGCTGGACGAGCTCCTGAAGGGAGACCGCATCGAGTCCGGGGTCAGACGCATCGGGCTCGAGCAGGAGTTGTTCCTGGTCGATGACATGTGGCGCCCCGCCCCCGTCGCCGTGGAAGCGCTGGAGCGCATCGATGACCCACGCGTAACCAGCGAAATCGGCCGCTTCAACCTCGAATTCAACCTCGATCCCCTGCTGTTCGGCGGCAATTGCCTGCGCCTGATGGAGAACCGGCTCAACGAGCTCCTGGACAAGGTCCGCAGCACGGTTCGCGATCTTGGGGCCGAGGTCGTGCTGGCGGGCATTCTTCCGACGCTGCGCAAGTCCGACCTGACCATCGACAACATGGTACCGGCGGACCGCTACTATGCCCTCAACGACGCCCTCACGCGGCTCCGTGGAGGGAACTACGATCTGCGGATCAAGGGCACCGACGAACTTCGGGTCACGCACGACTCGGTGATGCTGGAGGCGGCGAACGCCAGTTTCCAGGTACATTTTCAGGTCGGGCCTGAGGAGTTCGCCCGTCTCTACAACATTGCGATGGCCGTGACAGGGCCGGTACTGGCAGCGGCCGTGAACTCACCGCTCATGCTGGGCCGACGACTGTGGGCGGAGACCCGGATCGCGGTGTTCCAGCAGTCGGTGGACACCCGCAATCCAATTTCCGAGATCCGGGACGTCCCGGCGCGCGTCAGCTTCGGGCGAGAGTGGGTCAACGACTCCGCGATCGAGATCTTCAAGTCGGACGTGTCCCGGTTCCGCGTCTTGCTGGGCCGGGAGATCGACGAGGATCCGTTCGAGATGATTGGCGCGGGGCGAGTGCCAAGTCTCAAGGCCCTCCAGCTGTTCAACAGCACCGTCTACCGGTGGAACCGAGCGTGTTACGGCGTTGCCAACGACGTCGCACACCTGAGGATCGAGAATCGGGTGCTGCCATGCGGGCCCTCGGTTCGCGATGAGGTGGCCAACGCGGCGTTCTGGTTCGGCCTGCTCAGTGGTCTGGCCGAAGAGGTGGATGACGTTCGGGAGGTCATGGCCTTCGACGCCGTGTACACGAACTTTCTTTCCGCTGCGCGGCATGGGCTCGAGGCCCATCTCACCTGGTTCGACGGCGAGCCGGTCACGGCGCAGGAGTTGATCTGCAAAACGCTTCTACCGCTCGCTCGCAGGGGACTGCACGCTCGCGGTATCGACGCGGCAGACATCGAACGCTACCTCGACACCGTCGAGGCTCGGGTCGAATCGAGGCGAACCGGCGCCCGCTGGCAACTCAACTCACTCGCCGACATGGGCGAGATGGGTACGCTGGAGGAGCGAATGGCTGCGCTGGTCGCGGCTACCGTGGAAAGGCAGCGACACGCTCGACCGGTTCACGAATGGGGCCGCGCGGAGCTCAACGAGGCGGGAAGTTGGAAGCCCAGCTATCTGCGTGTCGAGCAGTACATGTCCACCGACCTGTTGACGGTGAACGAGGACCAGGCGATCGACCTGGTCGCGAACCTGATGGACTGGCACCGGATCCATCACGTTCCGGTGGAGGACAACGAACATCGGCTCGCGGGTCTCGTATCGCACAGGCCGTTGCTGCGCTTCCTGGCCAGCGACGAGGGCCGGGGGGCGGATGGCCCCATTCCCGTCAGCCGGGTGATGGTCACGGACCTGGTCACTGCGGGACCCGACACCACGACGCTCGAGGCGATCGACTTGATGCGGGAGCACCGGATTTCCTGCCTCCCCATCGTCAAGGAAGGTCGTCTCATCGGCATCGTCACGGAACACGACTTCATGCGAATCGCGGGCACGCTTCTCGAGGAGATGCTGCGCGAGTGAGTCGGGTCGTCAGGTCACCGGCGCCATCCGGTCCGGAGCGGCCACTCCGCCCGGATCCGCAGCGGTCGCGGAATCCCGGTCTGGAGAGCGATCGCATCATCGGCCGACACGGCACGCTGCCCGGCCCTCGCCTCATCTGCCTTGGCGGACTGCACGGAAACGAGCCCGCCGGGGTGCTGGCTCTTCGACGCGTCTTCTCTTCCCTTCACGACGCCAGGCCTCCCTTCAAGGGCCAGGTCGTAGGGATCGCGGGCAACATCGCCGCTCTGCAGGCCGGCCGCAGGTTTCTGGATCGGGACCTGAATCGCGGCTGGAGCCCTCGGGGCATGCAGCGAGCGGAGACGTTCCCCGGAGGTCCGGCGGAGGACGGTGAACAGGCAGAGCTGATAGCGGTACTGCGGAAGGAGCTCGAGGGGGATCGTTCCAGCATCAAGGTCATCGACCTGCACACCACGTCCGCCGAGGGCCCGCCGTTTCTCACCCTGGCCGATACCATCCGAAATCGCGCGTTCGCCAGGAGTATCGGGCTTCCTCTCGTGCTCGGAATCGAGGAGCAGATCGACGGGGCGCTACTCGAGGTCATCACGGCCGCCGGTCCCGTAACGCTGGGTATCGAGGCCGGGCAGCATGACGATCCGGTGTCCGTGGACCACCACGAACGGGCGGTGTGGATGGCCCTCATCGCCGGCGGACACATCTCGGAGGACGATGTTCCTGACGCGGGTTCGATGCGGGCGGCCCTCCGGAAAGCGTCGGGCAACCTTCCCAAGGTCTTCGCGGTGCGCTACAGGAAGCCCGTCACCGACGGGGACGGTTTCAGCATGCGGCCCGGATACCTGAATTTCCAGACGATCTCAGCCGGCGAAGTGGTCGGACACGACCGCGACGGACCGGTGGCCGCGCCTGAGGGCGGTCGGATCTTCCTCCCCCTCTACCAGGACCAGGGGGACGACGGGTTCTTCATCGTGCGAGACGTGCACCCGGCCTGGCTGCGGCTGTCAGAGGGGCTGCGCGGCCTGCGCGTTTCGAGCCTGGCGCGCTGGCTGCCCGGCATTCACCCGGCACGTCGGCGACCCGACGTTCTGATCGTGGACAGGCGAGTCGCGCGCTGGCTCGCCGTGGACGTGTTCCACCTGCTGGGTTACCGCAAATCAAGGGTAACCCGCGGGTGGTACGTCTTCCGCCGGCGCTCACACGACCGCAAGGTAGGATCCTGAGCATCGGGACAGGCCCGATGCGCGACCTCCCTGTCCCGGCCTGCCTAACCGAGCGCCGCCCGAATCGCTTCCA
>JBDHBK010000166.1:0-5255 GCA_039592635.1 Gemmatimonadota bacterium | reverse complement strand
AAGCGGTCCCTCCCTCTCGGGCCAGTTCGCGGTATGTCTCCACCGACTCGGTCCGCGGATCGGCCAGATCGATCGGCCGATATTCGAATCGTAGCGAGGGGATCGCCAGCATGGCCACGGCGCCCAGGCTCAGCGCCGCCGCGAGCACGCCGCGGCTGTGGTTCCGAACTGCACGCAACGCTCCTGATCCGGCCCTTCCCTGCTCCTCGTCGGCGAGCACGCTGTGGCCTGGAGCAGGAGCACCCGCAAGCGACCGAAGCGGCGCGAGAGTCAGAAGCGCCGGTAGAAGCGTTAGAGTGGCGCCGAGGCTGATCAGCATTCCGGTGCCGGAAATCAGTCCGAGTTCGGCTACGCCGGTGAAGCGCGTGGGAATGAACGCGTAGAAGGCCGCCGCACTCGTGACGGCGCTGAGGAAGATCGAGCCGCCGATGCGCCCGCAGGCCGTTCGGAGCGCGAGTTCCTGATTCCCGAGCCTCGCCAGGGCTTCGCGATACCCGAGGCACAGGTGAATGCAATAGTCGACGCCGAGGCCCACGTACAGCACGGCGAATGCGATCGAGATCAGGTTGAGCTGGCCCACTGTGGCGGCGGCGAAGGCCGCGGTGGCGGTCAGCCCGGCGGCGAGTGTGAGCAGGCAGGCCGCGATCAGGCGTGCCGATCGCAGACCCAGGCTGAGCACGGCGGTCACGAGCAGCAGCGACAGGACGAGGGCGCCGCGGGCGCCGGCCGTGGCGGCGGCGATCGACTCGTGCTTGATCGCCGCGGCGCCCGTAATCCGCGCGGTGACCGATCCCACGGGCACGGGCAACGAATCCCGCAATGTGCGCAGCCGGTCCATCGCCGGACCCGCGGGCAGGCCCGCCGAGTAGTCCTGGCGCGGCAAGGCGATGATGTGACGACGACGCTCCACGAGCGATGCCGACCGGCCCCACATGACTTCGTCCCACGAGATCTCGCCGCCCCATCCGCGCTCCTGCCGGTACAGGTTGAGCGACACCAGGTCGAACAGGGGCCCCAGCATTGGGTCGGCCGCAGTCCGAGCCTCAATCAGGGCGCTGTCCGAGGCGACCACCAGGCCGCCCAGGCCCGGGTCTCTCTCGAGTCTGCGGACCCAGGGGCCGATAGTCGCCATGCGATCGGCGAGTTCCCGGAGCTCGTCGAGATCCATGTACAGCAGTGCGTTTCGATCGAAGAACGGACCGGCGCCGGGCGTCCAGACCCGTTCGAACAGATCGGGCTCGGCCCTCATCCGGGACGACATCCACTCGGCGGCGCGCCGGGCGACGTCCGGCGTCCGGCCCGTCACGAGTACGTGGATTTCATCGCCGAACTGGGGAAACTCCTCGTCGAAGGCGAGGAACGCCTGCCGCCAGGGCAGCTCCTCGGAGATCATGGCTCCCGTATCGGTATTCAGTCCCAGGTTTCGGACCGCGTACGCTCCGAGCAGAATCGTGACGGGAATCGCGAGCAAGACGACGGGGATGGCGTGCCGGGCGGCCGCGGCGGCCCAGCGCTCGGTGGCCCGACCGACCAGGCTCACCGCCGAATCGGTGGCCTTCATGTGCGAGGTTCTGGAGTCCGCGGGTCGCGAATCGGCTGACGGCGCCAGCCATCGAGCGCCCCGACGTGGTGGACGCAGTTCAGCGTGCAGTATGGCGCGCAGGTCTTCTCGGTTCGGAACGAGCGTCGGATGTCCTCGAGCCCATACTGGCACAAGGGGGTGGCGGGCCGATCCCGCCGCTGCGAACACCAGCATACCCGCCCCAGCTCGTCGACGTACAGGAAACGCGCGCCGGCGCGGCACCTCCAGGCGCACGACCGGCCCCGGACGAGATGTCGCTGGAAAAGCCAGTGGTTGAAGCCGTGCAACAGGGCGTTGGAGCTTCGGCCTATCGCCCGGTACGCGGACCGAGCCTCGCCGCTCAACGGGAGGAACGCTCCGCCTGAATCATGAGCGAACCCGACAGAGTGTGAGTGGCCGTAGCCAGCGGCCCTGCGCGCGATCTCGAGGGCGTCGGCAGGGCGGCTGCCCGGTCCCATCACCGAGTTGACGTTGACATCGAAGCGAGCGACCCGGGCCAAGAGCCGCAGGCGGTCGTCCAGCAGGCTGAGGCTCTTCGCGGAGACTGCGTCGGGCTCCAGGTTGTCGATGCTGATCTGCATGACCTCGAGTCCGCCGTCGTTCAGCGACTCGATCCGCTCCCGGGTCAGCAGGTGCCCGTTCGTCGAGAGCATGGCCGTCATTCCGCGGCTCCGAATCTCGCGCACGACTTGATCCAGGTCCGGGTGAAGCAGGGGCTCGCCGCCCGTGCAAGCGACCATTGCCGTCCGGAGGCGCGCCAGGTGCGCGATCCGCTCGGCCAGGACCTCCGCGGGCACAGGCCGTGAGGAGTGGTCGTACTCGTTGCAGTAGGCGCAACTCAGGTTGCAGCGACGGGTGACTACCAGGTGGGCCAGCAGGGGGCGATCCGAGGAAACCAGGCCCCGCAGCACCAGTCCCGGGAGCCGCGCATAGGCCTTCACTGGCGTCGCCCCATCAGGGTCCGTCGCATCCACGCCTCGGAAAGGGCGGCCACGGGGTTTCGCAGGTACCGCTCCACCTCGAGGTAGCACTCCAGGTAACAGCGCCGGGAGCATTCGGGCCGAGTCGCCCAGACCGCTTCGCGCCGCATCAACTCGCACAGGTTTGGATAGTCCTGCAGGTAGACGTGGCGATCGGCGATCCTCTGACACGGGAAATACACCCTGCCGTCCGGTTCCACGCGGGGGGACAGGAGAGGGAAGCAGCCGTGAGACGGAAAATCCCGGATCGCCCGCAGGTAGGCATCCGAACAGAACACCGGTCGTCCCTGCTTCTTCCAGGCCAGCAGGCGATCGACGAGATCCCGGTACGCCGACATCCCGGCGAGCCGGGGGTGAGGCAGGAATCGGCCGTGCTCGGGGGACAGGCTCAGTCGGGCCCCGACCTCCTCACACAGATCCAGGATGCCCTCCACCCCGGGAAGTGTCTCGGGCGCCACGACGGTGTGCAGACTGAGGACGATACCGTGCTCTCGAGCGAGTTCGCCGGCCTCGCGGATCGATGCCAGAACGCGCGGCGTGACGCCCGGCACTCCGAACATCACGTCGTTCACCGCCTCGCTCACGGAATCGAGGCTGATGACGAGGTGATCCAGCAGGTGCAGGTCGTCCGCCACGCGGTGGAGCAGAAGTCCGTTGGAGCTCAGCAGCAGCGGCTTGAACCTCAGTTCGGCCGCCCGCCGCAGAACCGCCGAGATCCCCGGATACAGGAGCGGCTCGCCTCCCGTGATGTTGAGCGCCGGGTTGTGCGGGCGAATGCGGTCGAGGAGGCCGACGGCCTCGTCGATCGGCAGGGACGGCTCATCGCCGGGAGGATAGCAGTAGCGGCACCGCAGGTTGCAGCCCTTGGTGACGTAGAAGTTGGTCATCAATGGGCGAAACCGGCGAGAGCCCGTGCGAACGCACCACAGGTCGACGGCGAAGTTCGTCGCCAACTCGACGTAGGGAGCGCTAATCCTCATGCGATACCCTCCCCACGCTGGCGTTCTCATCCATCAGGCCTTTGAGCGTGCGAAGCTGGCGGGCCCTCAGGCCGCCTTCGCTGGCCTCGCCGGGGGGTGCTCCGTCTGCCACCCCGAGCAGGGCGAGCAGACGCTGAACCGCGCTCACGTTAGTCAGGAAAGCCAGGACCCATACGACGGCGGCCAGGGGCAGATTGGGCGCCGTCTCAGCCCCCGCTCCGATCCAGCCGGCGACCGGCCCGTGCAGAGGGCTGAAAAGAAGCCCGGCCGCCAGCAGCGCGACCCGGTCCTGGCGCCGCAGCAGCCCGGCGCGAAGCACTCGACCGTAAGAATCGGCGAGGGCCATGAGGTAGCTCGTGATCGCGGAACCCACCAGCGCAAAGGCGGCCGCAAGCGCTGTCGCATCGTGTCCGCTTCTCGCGAAGAACACCAGCAATCCGAGACAGACGGCCGCATCCGAATAGCGATCCAACGTCGAGTCGAGGATCGCGCCCCTGGTCGACGTGCGTCCGGTGAGGGCGGCGACCTTGCCATCGGTGAAGTCGAGGACGCCTCCAAGCACGAGCAGTGCACAGGCCCAGACGAGGTGCCCCAGGACGATCAGAGCCGCACATCCGAGGGTGACCACGAACGCCGCGACGGTGATCGCGTCCGGCGACACCCGTGACAGGACGAGGCGACGGATCAGCGGAGCGACGGTGCGGGTGAAGCGCTCGTCGACGTCGTCGGAGATCAGGCCCGGCGGACCGCGGCGGCTCATGCTCTTGCCTCCCGGCTGCGGTCACGGGATCGGGCGAGCCCCGCGCGTGGATCCGATGGACGGTCCTGCCAGGCCCGCGCGCGGTGTACGAAGCCCTCCAGAAGGCCCGCCGGGTGCTCGTCCGGCCGGCCGTCGTACTGGAGATGAAGCATGGGAAATCCGCCGAGATCGGCGGAGAGCCGGTGTCCCAGGGACTCGACGACGCCGCCGACCATGCAGCCGAACGGGGCCACGTGAATCACGCCCCCAACGCCGCGTCGACAGAAGTCCACCGTGCGGCCGACCCCCCACACGGTCTCGCCCTCGAACGAGGCGGGCACGTAGGGCTCCGCGAGACGCAGCAGGGTCGTGACGGTCGGGAATCCGGTGTCGGGAAGCCGGCCGCGCACGGCGGCCGAGATCCGCCCGATGTCGCGCCGCTGAATCGCGTCGATCGCCAGCAGCCGAAGCAGACGGCGCGGCTGTCGCTCGTAGCGGCAATGCAGGCGCGCCGTCCAGTTGGTGTACATCACCCACTCGCACAGGGACGGAAACCATACCTCCGCTCCGAGGGCCTCGAGCGATTCGGCAAGATCGGCGTTCGCCACCGGATTGCAGCGAATGTAGTTCTCGCCCAGCACCGCGATCGTCACCTCGGGCGCGGCGCAGCTGGTGGGTAAGGCCTCCAGGCGGTCGAAACCGTGGACCAGGGAGGCGCGCGGGTCCTCTCCCCTCTCCAGCGCTCCCTCCAGGTCGGCGAGCCCTCGTTCGTATTCCTGGTCCGCCCGTGTGCGGTCGGACGCCCGGGACCGCACGTGGCGTCCCTTCCGGTAGAGCAGGTCGGAGGCCACCGTTCCGACCCAGGCCCGTCGCTGGAATTCGGCCGGCACGAGCCCGAAGTGTTCGTAGAAACGCGGGTCCTGGCTGGCGTTGAAGATCGGCACGTCCGAATGCCCCTTCCCGTCGAGCACCGC
>JBDHBK010000165.1:0-5258 GCA_039592635.1 Gemmatimonadota bacterium | reverse complement strand
GTGGCCTGGCCGAACGCGGCGGGTGCCGCGACCAGCAGTCCGATTGCCGCCACACCGAGCCATCCAAATCGCATCATCCTCATTCCCATCCTCCGTGAGGGGTTACTTCTGCCGTCAGCCCCCTGGCTCGACGGCGAACGCCATCATCATTCCGGCCTCCAGGTGCTCCGCGATGTGACAGTGGAGCATCCATTGTCCGGGGTTGGTCACTTCCAGAAGCAGGTCCACGGTCGCGCCCACCGGCAGCAGCGCCGTGTCCTTCCACGCCAGGTTTTCGTTTGGCACACCGTCGCGCGACAGCACCAGGAAGCGCTGTCCGTGCAGGTGCACCGGGTGGTTCATGGGATGGAAGGCCTCGGGGTCGTTGCGCAGCCGGATCTTCACCACGTCTCCGACCTCGAAGCGCCAGTCGATGTCCATGTTCTCCGCGCCGGTATCGAGATCGCGAAGGATCCACTGCACCTCTTTCGAGGTCGAGAGCCAGTTCATGTGCGACATGACGTCGGTGAACTCGACCGGGGACCGGTACACCGTGTCGATCGCCATGAACTGCATCACCTGCACGGGCAGGTCGTGGATGTCCACCGTGAGCAGGAGTTCACGGTCCACAGGGGCGTCGATGTACTTCCGGTAGGGTTCGACCTCTTTCCGCACGTCCTCGATTACGTGCAGGGCGCGGAAGGTCTCGCCCCGGTCGGGCGAGGCCACATCTCCCGCAACCCGGACAACTCCGAGCGTGTCCTCGACGGAGAAGAACTCTCCCCGCATGTGATTCAGGCCGGTGATCCGGTTCGAGATCGTGTACTCGCCGGCTTTCTCGAACATCACCTCGACCACGTACCGCTGCGCCGGCGCGATCGCGACGCTGCGCACGAACATCTCCTTCTCGAAGCGGCCGATGTCGGCGCCCACCAGCTTCATGGGGGCGCCACCGAACGAGAGGTTGAAGGTGCGCGTGTTCGAGACGTTGGTCAGATAGAAACGGACGACCTCGCCAGTCTTCGCGTCGAGCTCGTAGCTCTGCTCGCCGTTCACCAGGAGCACGTTCCCGAAGCGGCCCATGATCGAGAAGTTGGCGGCCTCCCGTCCGAACGGGACGAGATCGCGGCCCTCGACCAGGATGTCGTCCAGCATCACGACCTGCTCGGAGTGAACCGGGTCGGCGTAGGGCTCCCGGTCCGGGCGCACGAGCATGTTGCCGTACAGTCCGAGGTCCTGCTGGATGTCCTCGCGCACGTGCGGGTGATACCAGTAGATGCCGTCGTCGGGGAAGCGGATCGTGTAGTCGAACGTCTCTCCGGGCTGCACGGGATCCTGGGTCAGCCCGGGCACTCCGTCGAACCGGTTGTCGAGACGGAGCCCGTGCCAGTGGACGGTAGTCTCCATGTCGATCCGGTTGGTGAACCGGACGTGCACTTCGGCGCCCTGGCTCACCCGGATCAGGGGGCCCGGGATCTGCTCGTTGAACGCGTACATCACGAACGTCTCGCCGGCCACCGTCTTCCGGACCAGGGAGGCTTCGAGGGCGAGCGTGTCGCCGTCGGCCAGGTCCACGATCTCCCGCGGCCCGGCCATCGGGAGGGTGCTGGGGTCGATCCCTTCGCCGGGCAGGAACTCCGCCACCGACGGCCGGAGACTCTTCGCGCCCGGCAGCATGGGGTTCCGGATCATCGGCACGATCATGCTGGCGGAGGGCATCACGGGAATATCACCCTCGGCCCCGTGGTGCATGTGGTCCATTTCCTGGGCCGGAAATGCCGGTGCGGACGCGAGTGCCGCACTGACGAGCAGGCATAGAACAGCGCCAGGCCGGAGCGCGGCCCGCACGTGCACGTGGTTCACGGGCGCCAAGTGCGCCCTCGCTTGTATTCGGTCATGTAATGTCAGCCTCGGAGCTGTCGTATCGTCCCGGCCGTGCGAGACGGTCGCCCATCCTAAACGAACCGGCCGGAACTGTCTACCGCGGCGGCCCGTGCTATGTTGCGCCTGATTCACGCTCACCCGCCGAGACGAGGACGACATGGCCACCCGGTACCTGATTCTTTCGCTGACGGCGCTGGTCCTGGCCGGACTGGCGTACGGCTGCACACTGGAGTCCACCGAGGAGTTCGACTCCGGCGAGCGGTCAGCGCCCAACGTCGTCATCGTCTTCCTCGACGACGTGGGCTACGGTGACCTGGGCTCCTACGGGCACCCGACCATCCGCACCCCGAACATGGATCGAATGGCGGCCGAGGGCGTCAGACTAACCGGCTTCTACGCGGCGGCGCCCTCGTGCTCGCCGTCGCGCGCGGGGCTTCTCACGGGCCGGTATCCGGTGCGTGCGGGAATCCTCTGGGCGTTGGGGCCCGAGGAAGAGAACGGTATCCAAGCCGAAGAATGGACGCTGGCCGAAGCTCTGAGGGAGCAAGGATACCGCACCGCGGCCGTCGGTAAGTGGCACCTGGGCAGCTGGCCCGGACTTCTTCCCACGGAACACGGTTTCGATTCCTTCTTCGGTCTCCTGTACAGCAACGACATGATCCGACCGTGGGTGAACACGGATCGGCCGCTCGAGTTGTACCGCGATACCGAGCCGATCGAGCACCCGGTGGACCAGGCTACCCTCACCCGCCGCTATACCGAGGAGTCCGTGCGCTTCATCGAGTCGGCCGCTGCAGGGGATGAGCCGTTCTTCCTCTACCTGGCTCATTCGATGGCGCACGTGCCTCTGTACCGCTCTCCCGAGTTCGAGGGACGCAGCGCCGGCGGCAAGTACGGGGACGTGATCGAAGAGCTGGACTGGAGCGTGGGCCGGGTGCGCCAGGCACTCGAGGCGGCCGGCGTGGCGGACAACACGTTCGTGTTCGTGACGAGCGACAACGGTCCGTGGGCCGAGATGCCCGACCGGATGTTCAGCGGGGGCCACATTCAGCCCTGGGACGCCGGCACGGCCGGGCCGCTGCGAGGATCGAAGGCATCGACTTGGGAAGGCGGCCTGCGAGTGCCGGCGATCGCCTGGTGGCCCGGGCGCCTCCCCGCGGGACGCTCTTCCCCGGAGCTCGGCACCGTAATGGACCTGTTCCCGACGGTCGCGGCCCTGGCCGGCAGCTCCGCTGCCCCCGACCGGCCGTTCGACGGCCGTGACATCATGCCGTGGCTCCAGGGCCTGGAGGCCTCACCCAACGAGTTGTTCTTCTACGTGCACCCGGACGTGGTTCGCGGCGTGCGCGACCGGCGCTGGAAACTGCTGGTGCGCAGGCCGGCGCCCGATGCACCCCTGCGCGGCGAGCTCTACGCTCTGGAGTCAGATCCCTACGAGCGGTTTGACGTAGCGGCAGAGAACGAGGACGTGGTAGGCAGGCTTCTAGGGGAGATGACGAGGTTCGCGGAGGAAAGCGGGGCGAGGCTCGAGGCCGACTGAAGCCTAGGCTTGCAGTTCGCCGCTGATGAAGTCGGGGATCTCGACGTCGGCGACGCTGCCGTACTGGCTTCGAATCGCCTGGATGCCGTTCGCTTCCCCGACGATGCTGAGACGATCGCCAGGTTGCAGCACCGTTCCGCCGCTGGGAATGAGGATCTCGCCCTCACGCCGCACCAGCGCCACCAGCGTCCCGTGCGGCCAATTCACCGACTTGAGCTGCATGCCGACCAACTTCGACGAGGGTCCGTGCCCGGCCAGGTAGATGGACATGAACCGCTCGTCCCTGAGTACGGCTTCCCTGAAATCCGGTGGTTCCTCGGCCGCCAGCCACGCGTCCATGAAATCGTCGTCGTCTGCCCGCCCGGCGATTCCCGCAAGCAGGCGCAGGTGCTGACCGGGGTTCTCTTCGGGGCTCACGAGGAAGAAGATGGCGTGGATCAGGGTGCCGTGTCGCTCGTCTGTGAACTGGTCGCCCACCTCGACCGTCAGCCCACTGAGAGACCGGACGAGAACCATCTCCGGGGCCGTGGCGCCCGGCACGCGCAGGTGAGGCAGGGCCGTTCCATGTGACACGGGGGTCGCGCCGGTCTGCGTGCCGTGAAGAAATCCCTCGGTCAGATGCTCCGCGCTTGCCGGCAGACGCTGTGCGAGCCGGGACGCGGCCCGCCGCGTGGCGTCTTCGAACGTCTCGCCCTCCCGGAGATCGAGTGTGAACGCCCGCGCGACGACCTCGTCGAACGCGTCCTCTGCGCGGACGCCCTTCTCCTTCATAATGCCGCGGAGCTCGGGGTCCAGACCCTCGAACCGGCCATGCCCGAGTCGCTCGAACCAGTGGAGCACGGCCCCGCCCCGGACGACGCGATAGCGCGCGTACCGGAAGTACCAGGCCAGGCCCACGCCCACGAGGCCGATGGCGAACATCTCCGGCATGATGCCCATCACGCCGATCAGAATGAACGGGGTCAGGAGCCCGACGAGCTGGACCCACGGATACCCGGGCGATCGGAAACCCGGGTCGTATGCCTCGATGCGGCTCTCCCGCATCACGATCACCGCCAGGTTCACGAGTGCGAAGATCAGCAGGAGGAACGTGCTGGCGAGCTTGGCCACCCCTTCCACGTCGAGTGTCGCGATCGCGAACGCCATCAGCGCGCCCGTCGCGAGAAGGGCCAGGGTCGGCGATCCCGTCCGTCCGATCCTGCCGAACGCTTCGGGAATCAGCCGGTCCCGCCCCATGGCCAACGGATAACGGGAGGCGGACAGAATGCCGGCGTTTCCGGCGGCTGCGAGGCCGGCGATCGCGGGGACGAGCACCAGGCCCATCGCCAGCGGCCGGGGCAGCCATCCGAACAACCGCTCGCCGGCTGAGGCCACCGGGGTCGTATCCGTGTAGAGTGTCTCGACCGGGATGACCTGCACCATGAGCCACACGCCGATCACGTAAACGGCGGACGCGGTGAGAAGGGCGAGGAACATGCCCAGCGGCAGATTCCGGTCCGGGTTTCGCACTTCTTCCGAAATGCTGACCACCTTGATCGGACCGGCGAACGATATGAACACCAGGCCGATCGTATACAACAGGCCGGTGCCCTCTTGGGTGAAGAACGGCCCGGCGTCGCCGTGGAAAGCGCCAGCGCCCGGTCCCCCGACCAGCGCCATCGCTCCTTGCAGGACCAACAGCGCCAGGAACCCGAGGACGAGTACGACCAGCACGCGCAGAAGGCTGCTCGATTCCTTCGCCCCCAGGACGTTTAGGGCAACGAATACGACCGTGAGAGCGAGCGCGACGACCTTAGGATCGAAGTTAAGGACCAGCGCTGCGTATGCGCCCATTCCCATGAGGGCGAAGGCGCTC
>JBDHBK010000164.1:0-8705 GCA_039592635.1 Gemmatimonadota bacterium | reverse complement strand
GAATTGCTGTAGGCCCACTCGAACACGGCTCCCTCGGCCGCCAGACGATCGAGTACCGGGGTAGTGCGGCGGTTGTAGCCGTACATGCTCATGAAATCGGCCGCCGCGCCATCGATCACGTAGAAGACGACGTTCGGTTTCGCGGGGTCGGTCGCCCCGGTCAGCGTCGGCGCCGCCCACAGAGCGACCGTTCCAGGTCGATCCGAGTCGGCTTCCAACGACAGGGTCGCTGTCCGCCCGGCGAGGTGCGAAAGGTCGACCGAGCGCTGACCCCAGTTGTCCTTGTCGAGGTACTCCTCTTCGAACAGCACTTCTGCCTCGCCGCCGGTACTGGCTGCCGTCACGCGGAAGGTGATCGGGGCGTCATCGCGCAGCACCCCCAGCGCGAAGTCGAGTCGCCCCCCTGCGGGAATGGCTACGTCATGGGACACGCTTCCCGGCGCGTGCGTGTAAAGCACGCGGCGATAAAGCTTGTTCTTCACCTCGCTGTGGACACCGGCACGCTCGTCTGCGTACGTCGCCTCCTTCGAGACTACCGTGACCGAAAGGATGTCGATACTGGCCTCCTTGTCGGCCCACACTACAAGCACGAGCTGCTTCCACGTCCCCTCCCACCGGCCCCCGGACCAGTCGGCGCGCAGGTCGTACGTCTGGACGGTGCCGTCGTGAACGACCGCAGTACTCGCGCCCCAGAACTCGACAGGGCCTTCATCGTGCTCCTCCGCGGCATCGGATCTCTCCCGCAAGTTGAACGCTAGTATGAGCCTCATTCGGTCGACGTCGGCGTCCGTTCGGGCTCGCACCTGGACCCGGGCCCAGTCATCGCGCGTCCAGTCGGGCAGATCGACGTAGATGCCACCCACCGAGTATTCGTTGTCATCGGTCGTGTCCGCATCGCCCAGTACCATCCGCAGCGCGTCCTCCGTTCTCGAAAGCTCCGCCGGCTGGGTTTCGGGCTCCCACGGCGGTACGGCCCTCCACTCCGGCTGCGGCTCGTCGAACTGCCACGTGACCGGCTGCGCAACGTCATCGGGCACCTCGGCCCCTTCGATCATTGCCGTTTCGAGCTGGTCCTCGAGGTGGAAGTGGGAGCAGCGGCAGCAGCCAGAAGGACGCGGGGAGCCTGCGCAGAATCCTGCGCCGGGAGGATGTCGGATCGAGCAACGAGAGCCTGGGCATGATGTACCTCCGCCGATGGAGACGGGTCAGGGCAAGAAGTAGGCACGTTCGCACGCATGCTGTCGCCCGTGGGAGCGGGCGAAATGCGGCCACGGCCTCCAGATGGGGGGGTCCGGCAGGAGCATCGTCGTGATCATTGAGCAGGCGGGCCGACAGACTGATCATCTACTGCACGGAGTTCACGACCGTGAATTTGCCTACGTGCTCATCCTTGTCGGGCGTCACGACGTGGAAGAAGTAGACGCCGCTGGCCACGAACTGGTTGTTGCGGTTTCGCATGTCCCATTCGGCTCGGCCGCCGCCCGTCGGATCGTTGTGATCGACGATGTCCACCAGCACGCCCGTCAGCGTGTAGACCCTGAGCGTGGCCTGCGGCGGCAGGTTGACGAACATGAACTTCTTGGTGGTCGGAGCGCGGTCGTACCGGCTGGTGCCGAGGTAGGGATCCGGCACCGCGTGCACTTCGGTGAGATCGAAGTCACCTACCTGCTGAATTCCCGCCTCCAGGACGTCCAGTGTGAACACCATGTTCGGGATCGCCGGCGACCGGTTCGAACCCGAGCCCGCGCGCAGCTCGTAGCCGCTCGGGTCGTCGGTCAGGGGGTCGTCGGCCCGAATCCGCCCGTTGTACGTGCGGTACGTCCACACCGTACCCTCGGCCGGCAGCGCGTCCGTGAGGAAGATGTAGCGCTCGCCGTTGATGTACAGCCCGAAGCCGTTGCCGAGGGCTGGCATGGGATCGCCCTCGAGAGGACTTACCCCATCCAGGTTGACCGGCTGAAGCACCGCCGTCGGCTCGAGCGCTGAGCCAGGCGGATCCGTGACGCCAGCGTCTCCGAACTCGCAGAACCCGAGGCCCAGGCTGGCCTGGCGCGCCACGTCGATGTAGTCGAAGTCCTGCCAGTCGATCACCCCGTTCGCGTTGCCATCCGTGTTCAGGAAGCCGTAGCTCATCTGCGGCGACTCCTTGAAGTCCACCGGAACGTTGTGCGTGACGTCACGCACCGTGACCGTTCCGCCCGCCCCCCAGGTGACCTGGAAGTCGGCCGCGCGCGACAGGATGGCCAGCGTGTACCCGAAGCACTGCATATCACCGGAGGCGGGGTACCCACCGGCGTCTCCGCTGCCGTTGGGGTCGCCCTGGAACCGGGCCGTGTGATGGATCGGCGCCCATACGCTGTCCACACCGTCGATGTGACCGGCCCGGATGAACGTGGTCGGATCCGGCGTGTCGTTCACGGTTCCATCGAACCACCGGTTACCGCCCGGCTGGTACCCGCCGTCCGGGAAGCGGCGCACCCGCTGACCGAGGAACGCCGGATCGCTGATCGTCATGTCGAACGTTCCGGTCAGGCCGGCCGCCACGCCTGAGCCCGCACCCGGCGGAATGCCGAAGTCCGCGAGCCGCGCGTCATCGTACGGATACGCGCCGGCGCCCAGCGGGCCCTCGATCGTTGGGGGGTCTCCGAAGACGTCCCACACGCCCCGCGCGATCTCCAGGCTGCTGGAGGTCTGCTCGATCCCGTTGTCGAACGTCATGTGCACGACCAGGCACGCACCGAGTCCGTTGCCTCCGCTGCTCGCGCACCCGAAGCCGACGTTTTCGGCCGTTACGCTGTCGAACCTGCCCGTCAGCTGGCCTGTGGTCAGCAGGTCGGCCACCTCGGACGGCGGCGGCTCGATTAGAAGGTCGAGCGCGTTCGTGGGCGGCTGCGGTCCCGGGAAGATGCCCGTGTCCACGTCCGGCGCGACGGCGGACTGCGTCAGGTCACCGGAAACGATCACGTCCGCATCGAAACCAGACTGCAAAGCCGAGGTCGTTGCCCGCGGCGTGGTGGACTGGGTGACCTGCGCGGAACGGAGGGTGTGCGGGCCCGAGGCCATCGAATTCACGTCGAAGGCCGAGACCGAGTAGAAGTAGGTGAAGTTGTTGGTGACGGTCGCGTCCTTGAAGTAGAAGGAGACTCCGGTGTCGCGCAGCGGTTCGACCGGCCCCGTGGTCCGGTCGGCCAGGATCACCGTGTCCACGGACGCGGAAGCCGGATTGCGTGATACGCCCGCGCCGGGCGCCCCGCCGGGTCTGCCGTTGTTGAACACCATGGAGCCGTCGATCGAGCGAACCATGGGGTTGTCCACGTCGAACGGGCAGATCTCACCGGCGGCGTAGCCGATCACCGGAATCAGGTTGCCCGTCTCCGTGCTTACGGCCATCGCGCCCACGTCCTCCTCGGGGTGCACCGTTTCGCAGGTGTGATCGAGAAACTCGGTGCCCGCGTAGTCGAACTGGGCCATCAGCTCGAGGCCCCCGACGGTGGTGCTGCGCCACACCCGGTAGCCCTCCACGTCGAACTGCCGGTAGTTGGGGTTGTACAGCGCCGATTCGGTATCGGAGGCCACCTCGTAGAACGGGTCGCCCTCCGTTTCCGTCGTGCTCGGGTCCCAGATCACAGTCACGTTGTCATCTCCCGGAACCAGGTAGAACGCCGGCGGCTCCGGTGGAAACCCGAGGAGGAACTTGTTGTCGAATACGGTCTGGGCCACGAGAGCGCGCCCCAGGAAGCTGCCCGGCACCACAAGAACGTCCCGTTCATCGATCTTGTTGGACGGATGCTCGACTGCCGGCGGGTACACGGAGCCCGCGGGTAGAGACCCCTCGTACCGGAACCAACCTGCTCCTCGCGCGATGGGCAGGACCGGGTTCTCCGCAGCGGACCGGGTCACCGAGCAGTTCGTGCCGTTGATGTCGCATCCCCGTGCGCTCGGGAAGCCGGGGTGGAAAGACGGGAAGCCCGGCAGATTCCGATTCGCGTTGGCCGGGTCGGGCACGATGCCCGAAGGAGTGCCGTCCGGCATCGTCTCGACCGTCGGGGCCGCGATGTAGGCCACCACTATCGTCCCGACCTGTTCCGGGCCGAGATCGAAGGGTCCGGACGCCTGGTAGAAGCGCGTGTCCCCCTGCTGCTGGGCCACGAAACAGACGGACCGTTCCGTAGTCGCCGGGTTGGCCGTGGCGATCTCCGCCTCCACGTTGCAGGAGCCGTCGCCTTTCCCGGCGTCAAGCTGTCCGGACATGTACCTCCACAGCTGCGTGTCTCCAAGTGGATCGGGGACTCCGAGCGAATTGCCGCCCGCGGTCCAGCCCGTGATCGTGAACTGCGTCAGGCCAACTTCCTCGCCGGTCTGCGGGTCGAGGGGGCTCTTCAGGTACTTGATCCCCACGATGCCTGGAGCCCGCGTGAAGAACGGCGGGAAGAACACGGAGGTAGGATAGGCGAACTGCGACGCGTTGAAGCTGCCTATGTATGAGAGGCCGGCGTCGAACGGCAGGATCGCAGTGGAGAAATTGTCGATCACGTTGTTCCCGACGTCCATGTCCGTGCCGAACTGGGCGTACAGTTCCGTCAGAGTCCAGCCGCCGTCGGGGAGAGTCGCGTCACCCCCGAAGAAGAACTGCTCGTTGAGTTCCTGAAAGACGGGATCTGCCGTGACGTTCTCGAATTCGAACAGGAAGTAGATGATCGACTCGTTTCCCGATGGGAAGTTCCAGGACATGCTCCGCTGCGTGACCCTGATGCCCAGCGGATGCTCCCGGTTACGGCCCCGGGTCGGGTCGCCCTCCCAGTACTGCACCCAGCTATCCTGCTGCGATGCGGCCTTCCGATCCAGAAGTATGGACGCGAAGATCTCCGGGTCGTCCACGTAGGCATCGGGCGGCCACTGCTCCAGGTCGTCCGGATCGAGAGAATCGTAGATGTTCGTCAGATTCGTTCCGTGCCGGGCAAAGCCCGTGGCGTCGAAGAAATACGCGCTGACCGTGTCGCCGCTCCACGGTCCCGCTTCGTCCGAAAGGATCCCGGCCAGCTGGATGCCCGTGTTGTAGATGTAGTTATTGCTTGTGCCCAGCGGCCAGAACCCGCCGTTGAAGTTCGTGGTTGAGACGCCTACCCCTACGCAGACATTGCCGATGTTGTCGATACCGCACTGAAACTGGTTCCCCGACAGGATCAGCGTCGGGCCGGCGAACAGCGCGAAGCCGTCACCCTGGCCGAACCGGGCTCGCCGACCCTCGGGGGATCGCTCCCCCACCGCCATTCCGGCGGCCAGCCCCAGGAGCGCGATCAGCGCTCCGCTCCGGACGAGCCGGCGGCGGCGGTCGAACCGCGTCGCGCGCCTGAGTCTGTTCATGGCTTTCCTGATCCCACGTCGGAGTTAAAACGCGACCCGGAATCCGAGCCTCAGATTCTGGTTGGAGTCCACCAGGACGTAACGACCATTCCAAGCCTCCCAGTCCTGCCCGAACGACAGCTCCTGTTCCTCGACGGTGAAGATCCCGTCGCCGTTTCCGTACCGCTCCTCGGCGCGGAGCAGCATGTACTTGTTGAAGTCGATCTCCGGGGACTCGGCCATGATGTCGAAGTCACGGATCTCGGTGTCGCCATCCAGGCGCACGTCCCCCGTGGCCTCTGCGATCCAACCGATCCGCGCCTTTTCGTTGACCAGGTTGCCGGTCTCCGCGAACACCCGGTTCGTGGCCTCGAGGTTGAACGGATTCCTCCAATCCACGAAAGCCTGAATGCTCCACGTCCTCCCGATCGGGAACGACTTGGCGAACCGGAGATCGATCCGCGTCTGCCACGGTGTTTCCAGGGCCCCGATGGCGGTCTCGCTGATCCCCGTCACGCTGGGAGGGGCCAAAGCCCCCCATCCGTTGTTCTGGATCTTCGTGAAGCGTTGTCCGCTTCGAACCGTCAGGATGGCGAACACCCCGAAGTCCCGCAGGATAGCTCCCGCCGTCGTGCCCGCCAGGTAGTCCCCCGGGAACGCGAGGCTGCTGGTCAGGCTGATGTTGTGGCGGCGTCCCAGCTCCAGCGGAAGCAGGACCTCCGGCGGTTCGACGGGCTCGCCGGTCAGGAACGACAAATTCGTCTCCTGGTTGGCGATGAGCCTCCAGTAGGTCCACGGATCCGAGCCGGTGCCCCTCGCGTCGAGGTAGCTGTACGACAGGTTTCCGAGGAACAGGTTTCCGACCGCCTTGTCTACCTTCACCTCGAGCCCCATCGACTCTGTGAAGTCGTCGTTCGTGAGGACCGATTGATCATCGTAGAAGCCCGGGTTGTTCGGGTCCTCGAACGGTAGCAGGCGGTAGGTCAGGCTCCCCCGCTGTTTCTTGTTGAAAGCGGAGAGGTCGATCACCAGGTCCTGGCCGATGAGCTGCCGGTATCCGAACTCGAACGTGCGCGTGGAGGGGAGATCCACGTCGCGTGAGCGCGAGACTCCGCGCGTGTCAGTGAGATCGACGTTGTTCCTCCGCAGCAGGCCCGTGGTGCCGGCAGCGGACGAAAATCCGAAGAAGGCCGGCACCTGCACGAAGCGGCCGTAGCTCAATCGGAAGGTCGAAGTGGGCGTCACCGGGAAGCTGGCTCCGAGGCGCGGGCTCCACTCCGTCTTGCTCTGGGTCTCCACGAAGTTCTCGATGCAGGTTCCGTTCGGATTGCTCGCAGACACGCCGCCGCACGGCTCATCGAACAGTGGTACGAAGCTCTGAGTGTCGGCATCCCACTTCACGAACCCGGCCTTCAGGCTGTCCGGCACGTTATACACGAAACCCGCGGTGCGGGGCATTTCGATCTTCGGATCGACGTAGTCCAGGCGGATGCCGGCTTCCAGCACGAGATCCCCCACGTCCAGGCGGTCCTGGAGAAACGCTCCCGCCACCACGGGAGAAGCGAGGTCGGGCACGACACGCCCGATCCACATCCGGTTCTCCGCACTGCTCAGGTTCGAGCTGAAGTACTCGCCGCCCAGCTTGACCCGGTTGAATCGCCCTATCTGCCAGTCCAGCGACGCCCGCACCTGCCACTGTTCCTCGTCGCGCACGGTGAGCGCGGTGTTGTCCTGGCCGGTGAAATGGTACCCCTTGCTCCAACCGTAGGGATTGGCGCGAAGGGGGTCGCTGAGTCCTGAAAGGGTCTGGAAGGGGCCCCACAGCTCTCCTGCTCGCCCGGGGTACGCGACCGTGCTGTCGGCCGGGATCGCGCCGCTTCGATGGGCGTTGATGTACTCATCCGTGGGGTGGAAGACGTCCAGGCCCATGCTCTGCAGGTCCTCCGGTACCGAGAAACGGACGTCGCTGAACGTGACGCCGGCAAACGGATCCTGGTGGTCCAGATACCACCGCTTGTCCACCGCACCCGAGCGCTCACCGATCACCTGGTAGCTGCCCCGAACCTCCAGCGCGAGCTGCTGGTCCGCCGACTGCGTGATGGTGAAGAACCCACCGAGACTGAATATGTCGGCCTTGCGCCTGAACCCCTTGACGATGTCGGAATTGTAGATTGCCGGATAGATGAGGCCCTGTCCGTAGTTCTGGTCGCGATTCCGCGTGTACGAGAAGTTCAGCCTCGAACCGCGAGGCAGCTGAAGGTTCAGGTTCCCGGTGAACAGACCCCGGTCGCCCCAGTGGTAGGGGAACGTGCGGCCGTTGTCCCACGGCACGAACGCCGGCGCCGACACGTCGACCGAGTCCGCCGCCCCGGACGTGCTCGACGAGCGGGGCATGCGGAAGCTGACTTCCTCGCCGGGGGTGCACAGGTCTGCGCACTGCGGCGACGCAGGGCAGGTGTCGACACCGTCGGTCACCCAGACGCGTGGGAATCCATCGTCCTTGGACGCACCTGAGCCCGTCAGCGTCCCCGCCAGGAAGAACGAGAGGGGTCCATAGATGGGCCCGCCCAGGTTCAGCTCCAGTCGATTCCAGTTGGTGCGATACGATTCGGGAGCCAGCTGGTCCGTCTGGATCTCGAGCGCGCCCGTGAAGCGAGTCCCTCCGCTCCGCGTCACGTAGCTGATGACCCCCGACTGCGCGTGGCCGAACTCCGCGGCGAAGCCGCCTACCGTGACGTCTACCTGTTCGAGCTTGGTGGGCACGGTCGCGCCCTCCGCACTCCCGGTCCCGAACGAACGCACCAGCACGCCGTCGATGTACACCGCCTCTTCGTTCGGACGGCCTCCCCGGATCGTCCGGCACCGGCCGGCGGGCAGGGTCCCTCCCGCCACCTGGCTGCAGAACTCCTCGTACACTCCCGGCTGGAGGATCACGATCTCCGCCACGTTGTCGACCGGAAGCTGGTCCACCATCTCGCCCTGGACTATGGACTTGGTGGCCACCTGGTCCCGCGGGACGAGGGGATTGCGCTCACCCACCACGACCAGCGCCTGCAGCTCCACGGCCGTCTGCTCGAGCTCGAAGTTGATCGTCGTGGTCTGCCCTGCCAGGATCCGCTCCTCCTCGAGCAGGAACGGCCGATACCCCAGCACCATGGCCCGGATGTTCTGGATCCCCGGCGGCACTTCGTTGACGAAGTAGAAGCCCGCGGTATTGGTGATGTTGGCCAGGGTCGTTCCCTCGACCCGGACCATGGCCCCGGGGATGGGCTCTCCCGTCGCGGCGTCGGTCACCCGGCCCTGGATCTTGCCGGTGGTGACCTGGCACACGAGCGGAGAGGCGGAAGCGAGCAGGACGGACA
>JBDHBK010000163.1:0-5268 GCA_039592635.1 Gemmatimonadota bacterium | reverse complement strand
CGGCAGCTCCAGGCCCCCGGCCGATGGCGTACACGGTGTACGTAGTGGATCCCGTGTTGTTCACGTCCGGGTTCGGGAGACGGAACGCAGCGGTACCGTCGAGACCGTTTGCGTCCGTGACATAATAATCGCCCTGAGACAGCAGGATCTTCGTATTGCCAACCAGCTTCACCCACATGTTTTGCTTACTGTCATCCGGCGTGCTTCGGGGAAGCGTCTCGTCGGCACCGTGAATGTGGAGAGTGTAGTGCGCACCGGGTGGCAGACCGTTTCCAGTGTCCGCCGTCTTCTTGAACTGAGCCTGCTGCTCCGGCTCGGTCGGCTGGTCGTCACACGCCGTGAACGTGAACGCGACGACGGCCGCCATGCCAAGTGCAAGAACTTTGTAGCCTCTCATGCGAATCCTCCTCGACTCGAGTGCTCCGCCCAGCCTGTAGACAGGCAGACGCAGGTGGTTACGACAGACGCTGATGACACACGGGAATGTCGCCGGGCGACCTCACGATCAACCCCTGTCGCAACAGGCAATTGTTTGGACGCTAACGCCCGTGAACGGCTCTGCCAACTGTGGCGGCAACCCAACAGTTTGCCGCATGAAATCAACAGATTCCAACTGTCAGTGCCACCACACCTTACGCCCCCCGGCGACCAGCAGGCCGCGGGGGGCGTGAGGGCTCAGAAGCCTCTCGTCCCCAGAGCGAAGGCCAGCTGGAAGGCGTTGCTGCCCGACTCGAGGGTCACACTCTCGGGCAGCGCTCCCCCGGGCGTGAGAACCGGGCCCGTCACCGAGTTCTCGAAGCCCACCGTGTATCCGGCGTCGATTCGGAACCGCCGCGTCGGCTGCCACCCGATGCCGAACGACACGTGATCCTTCACGATACCCGGTGTCGTCAGATTGACCGACGCCAGCTCATCCGTCACAGCCGAGTCGCCGTGGTTGTATCCTACCCGAAGCGCGACCTTGTCGCTCGCCGAGTATTCGGCGCCGATGTTGAAGACGAAGACGTTCTGCCACCCGAATCCGGCCAGGGCGTCACCGGAATCAAACGTCGGATCGACCGCATTGAATCCTGCCGCGTCCTCGTAGAACAGATACCGCACGTCTGCCGCGAGCAGCAAGCTGGGCAGCGGCGTCATCGACAGGCCCGCGGCCAGCATGGCTGGCGTCTCCAGCGTGAAGCTCACCTCCTGCAGGTCCCCGTACGACGGAGAACCCGGATCGGCGACGGTGGACGGCAGCATGTACTCGCTCACCCCCGTCTTCGAAGCATACGACGCCCCGAGAGCCACGAAGTCGTTCACGTTCCACACCAGGCCCGCCTGGAATCCAAAGCCGGGCTGGCTGTTGCCTCCCACGGCGTTTGGGTAGGAACCGCCCGTCGGCTCGCCCACGAGCACTGGATCCTGCATGAAGGACGTGCAGTCGAACAGCAGCGAGCCGCCCAGCCAGATCGCGTCCGTCACCGCGAACGCGACGCTGGGAGTGATCCGAATGGCGCTGTAGTCGGAGGCGGCGACGAACGACGCTCCGTTCAACGTGCCCGCGTAGCTCGTCTGGAGACCGCCCACCTGGTACACCCCCAGCCCGAGGGCTACCCGGTCGCTGACCGGCGAGGCTACCGCCACGGATGGGAACAGCGCCCTCACGTCAGCACCTTCAACGCTGCCGCCGCTCGTCTCGACCGTGTGGCTGGGCCTCTGGAAATCAATGCTGAATTCCGCGCGTGTGCCGTCGTACCCTGCCAGCGCCGCCGGATTCAGATACAGGGTGCCGAGAAGGCTCTGGGTAGTCGCGGCGCCCGCGCCCCCCATGGCCGAGTTGACCGCGCCAACTCCCTGCCGCATGTGGCCGTTCTGGGCATGTGCCTGTGGGGCCAGTAGCAGGGTGGCCGCGACCAGGGCCAGCGCCGGGATGGTCCTGTGTATACGCATGAGTTCCTCCACCATGCTCAGTAAAGACTGTCTTCGATCTTGTCGCGCATCTCTCCTTCGAGGGACGGCGGCATCTTCATGTTCGCGGCGAACTTCATCTTGCCCGCGTCTTCGAAGTACATCTTCATCCGGAACATCGCGTCGATGATCAGTACCTTGACCTCGCCGTCCTCTTCCACGCGCACCAGTTCGAGCGGGAAGGCAGCGGCGTAGGCGATTCCGGGGCACGCGAAGTCCGCGCGAGACTCGTCCGTGCCTTCCTTCACGATGTCGAACGCCTTGCCTTCCATCGCCGCCGAGGTCATTCCGATCATGACCACGCCCTGGTCGATCAGGTCGAGTAGATACACCGGGCGCATTTGCCAATCGTAGTCATCCGCCGCGTCCTCGAGGCCGGCGTACAGGTGCTCAGCCGTAGCAAGGAGACCGCCGTACTCCTCGACATCCACGGACGCCGCCTCCTCTATCTTCCCTTCGAAGGCGCCGCCTGCGATCAGCCCCATCGTCTTCTTGATCAGCCCTTCGTCCCGCATCTGCCCGTACTGCGAATCGACCAGATAGCCATCAAACGGGGCCACGACGTCCTGCAGCGCCGCCACGGCGACCGCCGAGCCCTCGGCAAAATCGGTCTCGGAGATGATCGTACGATTCAGGGACAGAGGGTTGAACGCGGCCACGTGTACACCCGCTTCATCCTCGTAAACTCCGAACCTGATGGGCAGGGCGAACGCCGCTCGCGGTCCGTACGACAGGACCCGACTGACGTATGCGTCGCTGACGGCGGCTATGCCGTGAGCACGGTACGAGCAGTTCTTCTCGGGAACTCCCATCTCGTAGTCGCTGAGGATCGTCCAGCCTGCGGCCTCCATACTTTCACGCAGGGTCGCGACCACCTGGTCGAACCCGCCGGGAGCGTTCTCCACCAGCTTCAGGTACACCCCGTATTCGCCTTCCTGAGCGATTGCCGTCTGCGGGCCGGCCGTAGCCAATACCAACGCGAAGGCCAACAGGCCGCCGAGGGCAGCCCGGGAAAGTCTTCCGTACATGACCTGCTCCTTGAGTCCGTTTCGCGGGATGGCTCCCGCTGTATCTGGCAAGCAAAACGCGGGGGTCCGAAGCCTGGACGGCCCCGGCTCAGCGCCCCCCGCGTTGCCGATCTACTGCCGCTTGCTCATGGGGCGGACCGGCAGCCGAACCGTAGTTCGCGCCACCGGCCTCGCCTTCCAACTACTTCGTGTCGAACGTGAAGCCCATCGAGAACGCGCTCTCGGAGAGCGTGTTCGTGACGGTGGACCCGTCCGGGGCGCCAAATAGCGGACCTGTTCCGCTGTTCTCGAACGCCTTGTAGTACGAGAAGTCGAGGGCGATCGACTCCGTCACCCAGACGCTGAGCCCGAGCGTGGCGTGGTGCTGCACGATCGCCGGGGCGGGAATGTTGATGAAGCTGAGTTCGTCCGGAATCGGGTTCTGCGCGTAGTTGTAGCCACCACGCAGCGTCCACGTCTTGTTCAGTTCGTACTGGAGACCGGTCGCGAGTGCCCAGATGTTCTCCCACCCGAAGCCCTGGACCGCGCCGGTCTGGTCGAACGGCTGCGTCGGATCGTCAAGCTTGAAGCCCTCGGTGTCGGCATACCAGTAGTAGCGGAAGTCCGCCGCCACGGTGAGAGCCGGAACGGGGTTCCAGCCGAGGCCCACACTACCCCAACCGGGCATGTCCAGAGCGAACTGAAGCTCGCGGAACGTCCCGAAGACTCCACCGAACGGGCTGGGGGTCGTGATGTTCGGGTTCTCCCACATGGAGTTCCACTTGAAGTCGTCGAACTTGAGGGGGCTCGAGTAGGAAGCGCCGAGCGAGAAGTTGTCCGTCGCATTCCACAGAAGGCCCGCCTGGAAGCCGAAGCCGAAGGAACCGTCGGTGCCCGTGGCGCGCGAGTAGTAGGCGTCGGGCGGCGGACCCGGATTGCTGACGGCCGGCGACGCGAACGGAGCCGGATCCACGGTCAGCGTGGCCCAGGCGACGTTGGCCGAGAAGCCCAGCGAGAAACTCTCAGATGGCGCGAAGGCCACGGCGGGCGTGAACTTCAGCAACGAGTAGCTGCTGAACACCTGGCCGAAACCCTGCGGACGCGGACCGAGCACGGGGTTCGTGTTATCCTGTGCGTAGTCGACGCCGAAGCCACCGATGCCGAGTCCGCCGAGGCCCACGGCCCAGTTGTCATTGATCTTGTAGCTGAAGCCCATGGCCGGAATCGGCGTGAACTCGCTCTTCGAGACCGTGGCCCCGGAGCCGAAGCCCGGGATCTCACTGGCGACGGTCCGCTCCGGCTTGAACATCTCGAAGCTGAACTCCACACGGAGGCCATCGAACGCGATGAGGCCCGCGGGGTTCAGGTAGAACGTGCCGAGAATGCTGACCGGTGCGGCTACGCCCGCACCACCCATGGCGTTGTTGACGGCGCCCACTCCGTGCAGGAAGTGGCCGTCGGTCGCCCGGGCCGGGGTCGCTCCGGCGAACAGCAGGACGCCGCTCACCAGCAGTCCCGCAAACACGCGACGCATCATTTTGGATCCTCCATCCATGGCGGGGCATCCGCCTGGTTCATTGGTGCCGCGGCTCTGCCGGGACCGAAGCTGTCTTGCGAGGGAAGCGAGTCCCACCGGTCCTTGAAACCGCAGCCACAAGGCCCGACCGGTCACTCTCCGGCGGGCGTGTATCAGCACGCGTGGATTGCAGGTTTGGCACCGCGGCGGACCCAGGGGTACGAAGGTCCTAGTACGTTTCGTTGCAGGAAGTTACAGGACGGAAACACAACGTTTCAGAGGGCGGATCGAGTCGGCCTGTCTCGATCAGCGGGCGTATGGAGCAGGCTGGCCGAGACAGATTGTCCCGCGACCGAGCTTCGACTGCGGAAAACGACCTCAGTTCATGTCGATCGACTGGATTTCGGCGCGCAGGGAGGCCTCCAGCCCCGCATCCAGGGGATATGCCCGGTAGAATGCCTCTCGAGTCGCCTCGTCGGATGCCGCAGCCGTCGCGGGAACAAACGAGCGACGGTAGGCCGCCGCCTCGTCCGGGGCGACGCGCTCGAGAAGCAGATCCCCGCATCGGACGGCGGCGCGGGTCGAGCGAGCCGAGGCAGCGAGTCGATCCATGGGCATCGGCCCGGCCGCCTCCATCGCCAGGCGAGCGGAAGGGAAACAGAGCTCTCGCACGGCGTAGTGAAGGGTAGCTTCCAGTCGGTCCCCTCGTGGCGGAAAGTGCACGACCACCAGGTTGTCCGTCCGGTCCGCCGGAGAGCCCGAAAAGACCCGGCCTTCCAACCCCACCTGCGGTGA
>JBDHBK010000162.1:0-5276 GCA_039592635.1 Gemmatimonadota bacterium | reverse complement strand
ATGAACCACGTGCCCATCATCTGGCCCACGAACTTGGGCGGCGAGAGCTTCGTGATGCTGCTCAGGCCGACCGGGCTAAGACACAGCTCCCCGCAGGTGTGCAGGAAGTAGGTCGAGACCAGCCAAGCCGGACTGACCAGCTGACCCTCCACCGTGTACGTGGCGCCCCACGCGATGACGAGGAATCCGACCGCCAGCAGCACCAGCCCGAGTCCGAACTTGAGGGGCAGGGAAGGCTCCTTCTTGCGCTGGTCCAGCCATATCCAGAGCCACCCGAACACCGGAGCCAGCGTGATGATGAACAGAGGATTGATCGACTGTAGCCAGCTGGCCGGTGCCTCCCACCCCAGGACGTTGCGGTCGGTGAGACGCTCGGCGAACAGGTTCAGCGACGAAGCGGCCTGCTCGAACCCGGCCCAGAAAATTGAGGCGCCGAGGAACAGGATGAAGATGACGACCACGCGCTTCTTCTCGACCGAATCCAGCCCGCCGAAGCCGAGAACCGAACCGAAGAACAGAACCGCGATAGCCAGGATGATCACTCCGGTGGCCTGCGCGGCCCCCTCGAGCGTGATGTTGATCGTGCCGCTCGAGCCCAGGAAGTAAAGAACGGTCGCGATGACCCCCACGAGGGCGATGCCCATGAGCAGCTGGCGCACTGCCTGCGACTTGCCCGTTCGGGCTTCCTCACGGAACTTCCCGGCCTCGCCCAGATAACCCCAGCCCAGCCGGTACTGTATCAGTCCCAGGACCATCCCGACGCCGGCGGCCGCGAAGCCGAGGTGCCAGTCGATGTTCTCGCCCAAGTAGCCGCAGATCAGCGGTGCGACGAAGGCACCGATGTTGATCCCCATGTAGAAGATCGAGAAACCGGCGTCACGTCGTGCGCCACCCTCGGGGTAGAGTTCACCAACGATGGTGCTGACGTTCGGCTTCAGCAGCCCCGTGCCGAGGACGATCAGAACAAGCCCCGAGTAGAACGAGGCCATACCGAGCGAACCGTGCGCCGCGATCCCGAAGTTGCCCGCCGCGATCAGCAAGCCGCCCCAGAAGACAGAACTGCGCTGTCCAAGAAGCCGATCGGCTACCCAGCCGCCGGGGAGGGCGAAGAGGTAGACGCTGGCCGTGTACAGTCCGTAAATGGCCGCCGCCGTGGCGGCGGTCATGCCGAGTCCGCCGGTGGTCACGGCGGCCGTCATGAACAGGATGAGGATTCCGCGGCCGCCGTAGTAGCTGAACCGCTCCCACATCTCCGTGAAGAAGAGGGTGGCCAGGCCGCGCGGATGTCCGAAGAATGCCGTATCACCCGGGACAACGGGCGAAGGAGCGTGAGGAGCCGAACCCGTGCTGTCACTCATCAGCTCTGTTGCCTCCTGATCGGTCCGAGAGAGGAAGTGGCGACGGGTCGGCCTTCCGGCCCGCCGAAACTGGACGATCGAAGCGGACAATATCGTCGCGCCGGCGCCCGGTGAGCAAGTTCAGCCGAAACCGACCTCGGAAAGGAACCGCCCGGCAACTTCGGGCCATCCGAAGCGTCTCCAGCGAGCGGCGCCGCCAGCCGCCAGTCGATTCCGCAGCTCGATACCCGTCAGCAGGTCGACGAGAGCCGCCGCCAGGGCGTCCACGTCGTCCGGCGCAACGAGAATCGAAACCTCGCCATGCGGTGCGGTCTCCGGCACCGCCCCGCAGTCGGCCGCCACGATCGGGAGGCCTGCGGCCATTGCCTCGAGGAAAACGATTCCGAACCCCTCCTGCCTCGAGGGCAGACAAAATACGTCCGCCCGGGCAAGCTGATCCCGGACCTCGTGTGCGCCGTCCACCGCACCGACCAACTCCACGGTGTCATCGAGATTCAGCGATCCGACGAGGGAACGGAGTCGGGGCATTTCGGGTCCATCGCCGATTACCGTCAGGCGGACGCCGGGGACGGCCTCCCTGACGACGGACATGGCCCGGACCAGCATGGCCGTGTTCTTGCGCCGGTACTGACGGGCCACGCTCACGATCGACGGCGCGTCGCCTGACTTCCTGCCCGAGCGTTCGAAACCCTCCCACACCCCGAGGTCGAGACCTTCAGGCACGATGCCGACGCTCTCCGATCCGAGCCCGTAGGCCTCCGTCGCCACCCCCCGGCTGTGCTCGCTGGTGACGATCACCCGATCCGCCCGCCTCGCGTTCCGACGTTCGAGTCGCGACAGGATCCGGAAGCGCATTCGAGTCCATCCATGCTCAAACTGGAGTTCGTCTGCCGCTACGCCCTTCAGCGCCACCACGTACGGGACGCTCGATCGGCCGAGGAAGCATCCGTCGATATCGAATCCAACGATCAGATCCGCCGGGAACGCCCTGACCCGCCTCCGGAACCCGATATTGGCCACGATCCGAGTGAGGTCGGTCGGCCCCAGCAGGATCCGCGGCCGGAGGATCGTGACCCGGTGGCCCAGCGAGCGAAGTCCGTCGGCGAGGCCCGCGATCGCGACCGCGGAGCCGCTGCCCCGCGCTCTATCGGCGAACCAGGAATCCAGGAAGAGGATGTCCAGAGATGCGGATTCGTTCACGGGCGGCTGTTAGAGCCGGTCGATGCGGGCCGCCAGGACGAAGTCGCTCTCGGTCAAACCGTCGATCTTGTGCGTGAAGATCTCGATCTCGACGCGACCCCAGGTGAGGCGGATATCGGGATGGTGGCCCTCGGCTTCAGCGAGCTCGCCCACGCGGTTCGTGAACTCGAGCGCCGTGATGAAGTCGGGGAACGAGAACGCCTTGTGCAGATGGTGCCCTTCCACGACACGCCAGCCTCCGCCCAGCTCCTCGTGAAGGGAGCGCAGGTCCTCGCCCGCCAGCGGAGGGACTCCGCCGCGGCAGGGCACACAGTGCTTCGATGAGAGTGAGTCGCTCACGGGGCGCTCCTGTCAAGGTGGAACCATCAGTGAACCGGCTGATCCTCGTCGGCTTCTGACGCCTCGGAAGCGAGGACGACCCGGTTTCGCCCTCGCCGTTTCGCGACGTACAGTGCCCGGTCAGCCGAACGCATCAAGGATTTCGGATCGTCGCCATCCTCACGGAAGAACGCGATGCCCAGGGAAGCGGTCAGGTCCACCGGCAGCGGAGGGTCTTCCTCGAGGATCAGGTCGTCGATGCGGGTGCGCAATCGCTCGGCGATGCTGAGCGCCAGCTCGCGGTCCGCGCGTATCAGGAGAATCGCGAATTCTTCTCCTCCGATTCGGGCGATCTGATCGCTGTCGCGAACGCTCTCGCGCAGAGTCTTGGCCAGGGCCTGCAGGCACCGATCTCCGGCCTGGTGACCAAACTTGTCGTTGACGGACTTGAAGTGATCGACGTCGAGGAATACGAGTGCGAGTGGCTCGTCGTAACGCGTGGCCCTGCCGACGTTCTCCTCCAGTTGCTGGTTGAAATGCCGCCGATTGAACAGCCCGGTCAAGGCGTCGGTAATCGCCAGCCTGCGGGTTTCCTCCAGCAACTGGGCGCTTCGTATCACCTCGGCCGCCTGGCGGGCGATGACGGTAAGAGTCTGAACGTGTTCATCACTGAACGCGTTGACTTCCACCGATTCCGCGTTGAAGACGCCGATGATCAGGCCATCCGCCAGAAGCGGCACCGCGACCTCGCTTCGGGCTCCCGGCACACCCGGGATGTAGTCTTCCTCTTCGAGGTCGTCGATGTCGTGAACGACCTGGGTGAGGCCCGTCTCGGCACAGCGGCCCGTGATGCCATGTCCCACCGGGATCTCGAGGTATCGGACCGCGGCCTGGTATCCCTGGCCCGCGGCCACGCGGAGGTGCTTACCGGTGTCGTCCAGGAGGAGAACGGCCGACTGACCCTGCGGGAGGACTTCGCCGGCAATTTCGAGCATCGAGTTGAGTGTGGCTCCCAGCGCCCCGGCCTCGCTCGCCAGGTTGGAGATCTTGTACAGGGCACTCAACTGGTCGATCCGCTGGCGCAGCTCGGCCTGAGCTTGAAACGCGAGAATCCCCAGCGCGGCCTGGGTCCCGAGTACGGTGAGCAACTTCTCGTGCTCCGGAGTGAATGCATACAGCCGTTCCGACTCCACGTTCATCACGCCGGCAACCCGATTCCCTACGATCAACGGCACCGCCAGGTTCGATCTCGCTTCGGCCAGTCCGGGCAGGTACCGTGGATCCTGGGAAACGTCGCCCACGCGGACGGACTCCCGATTGGCGGCTGCCCATCCGCTGAGGCCCTGGCCCAGGGCGAGCGATGCCCGTCCGATCTCGGGAGCTCGCTGGCCGTACCCGATCAGCTGCTCGACCGTCAGGCGACCGGTCTCTTCGTCCAGGAGCATGACGGCCGCATGTTCGAAGCCGATCAGCTCGCACGCACGTTCCAGGACCTCACTGAGGAGTTCCTCGAGCGAGTTGTGGAGGCCTAGCGCGCGGGTGCTCTCGTACAGGGCGTCGAGCGTTCCGAGTCCCCGGCTCCCCGGCTGCTCATCCCCCGTCATTGCGCCTCCCTCAGGATCAGTCATTCGAGCAGAGACTTTCCGAACGCCTTGACCGTAAGAACCGGGCAGTCCGCCCGCCGAAGCACCTTGTCCGTCACGCTTCCGAGCATGACGTGCGTGAGACCCCCGAGACCGTGCGTCGCGATGACGATCAAATCCGCCGGGATCTCCTGCGCCGCATCCAGAATGCCCGCGACGGCGCGCCCTTCCGCTACATGGATCGCGGTTTCGACCTCGGCCCCTGCCCTCGTCGCTACACCGAGAAGGGCCTCTCGAAGGCTGCCTTCGACCACCGAAAAATCGGACACTGCGGCCGGCCCTCCACCCGCGTACACTTCCGGGGTTACCGGCTGTTCAAAGACGTGCAGAAGGTGCATGCGGGCACCGTACGCGCGACAGAATTCGAGCGCGTGTTGCACCGCCCCCTCCGAGTGCATCGAGAAATCCACCGGCACCAGCACGTGGGCGAGACGAGGGTGGGTGACGTCCGTGTCCACCCCACGAATCGTCAACACGGGGCGGGGAGACAGCCGCACGACCTCCTCAGTGACGCTCCCCACCAGGGCGTGGCTGAGCCCCCGCCTTCCATGCGTGCTCATCACGATGATGTCAGCGTCGATCTCTTCAGCGTACTCCAGGATCACGGGGGCGGTCGACATTCCCCTGCGCTGCGCCCGCACCACTTCCAGCTCGCCCGCGCCGTGCGCCTCGAGCTGGCTCGCCATCCGGCTCTCGGCGATCTCTTCAAGCCGGAGCCTGATCTGTTCGGCGTCCGGAAAGTGATGCGCAGGGTCGT
>JBDHBK010000161.1:0-5296 GCA_039592635.1 Gemmatimonadota bacterium | reverse complement strand
GACCGGTGAGGTGCGCAGCGGCGATCGAAAGGGACGCCACGTCACAACCCGGCGGGACCTGTACAGGATTCCCGGTGGAGCGCTCCTCCTCGACACGCCTGGAATCAGGGAGTTACGCGTTTGGGTGCTGGATGATGGATTGAGCCGGGCTTTCCCGGACATCGACGAGCTTGCCCAGGGCTGTCGGTTCCGCGATTGCCGACACGAGGGAGAGCCGGCCTGTGCGGTTCAGGAGGCGCTGAAGACCGGAACGCTGGACCCGGAGCGCCTGGGCAGCTTTCAGAAGCTCCGGGCCGAAGCGGCGTACGAGACGCGAAAGACCGACCCCCGGGCTCGCGCGGCGGCTGTATCCGAGTGGAAGACGGCGTTGAAGACGCTAAAACAGCATCCGAAGTACAAGAACCGATAGTCAGCGCCTGCAGTTCACGGGAGACCTGGGATCGCCGAATCACGAGACCGTACGAGCGTGTGCCGATCGGAGGTGTCACAGAAAGATGCGTAACGGGATCTCACACCTGGCGCCCCTGCTGCTTCTTCTCCTGGTCGGCTGCGGTGACGACCGTGAGTCGGTCGGAACCACCGGGGATGCCTCGATAATCGACCGGGCTCAAGCCCGCTCTCTCCATACTCAGCTCCTGGATCGGCAGCCGGGAGTCGCAGACCTGCCAGAGGACCTTCTTGGCGTGGCCAACGCATGTCGCCTCGACAAATCACACCCGGTCTGCACCTGGGGCCACGAGACCCTGGGCCGGGAAGACTGGGAGCGTATCCGAGCAGCCTGGGAGGAGGAGGACCGTCGCGCCGCTGAGCAGGAACTGATGCTGGAGGCCTGTCGCGAGGGGGACGAAGCAGCCCTGGAATCGATGTACCCGGGGCGTTTCGCATTCTATCAGATGGTCAGATCTCCCCCCGCGTATGTCGAAACGCCGGTGGATGCCGTTGTCGCAATTGGCATCAGCTCGGCGCCTCGTGGGAAAGCACTGCGCGTGGTTAAGGATGGCATGGCCTCCGAGGGGCTGCAGGTGCAGTACGGTGGCCCACGACTCAGGGATTACTCGCCGAACGAGTTCGCCGCTCGCTCGAATACGGAGACGTTCTTCTACGGGTACTACACGCCCGAGATCGAGTCCCGGATGGATCGGTCCCGCCCCGAGTGCGACCGCCTCCGAAGCACACCGTTCATCCAGGCCGCATGTCGCAGAGACGTCGCAGTGTCGATCGTCAGTGACTGGATGGAGAGTCGAGAACACCGCAGCGTTCGCTTTATCGTGAGCGGACAGAGCTCCTGGCCTGAGTACGAGCTTCTGCTTGCCGAGTATCTTGGCGACCGTGAGGCAGCGGTGGACACAGGGTCATTCGGCAACACGCTGCGAAGGGACTCCAGTTTCCTGCTGGAAATATGCGCGCCGGGCCCGGGGCCCGAGCTCTGGCTTGATTACGAGTTCTATGTCCGCAGGTTGTTTCCGGATTACTGACGTGGCCACGGGGCCGAGATCAAGGAGACTGACGGGTTCTCGCCAACTGGAGCTTTACATGCGCTTGATCCTGACCACGGCCGCCTGCGTCCTGGCGGCCACTACGTTCGCGACCCCCGCGCTGGACAGCGCGGGCTGTGACTCTCCTGCGGGAAGAGACTGACTCTATGACGAGGGTGGCGACGGCAGCCGCAATCGGGGTCCTGTTTGCCGCGTCCCCCCTGTGGTCTCAGGCAACCCTGGAAGATGAAGCTCTCGCTCGAACCGCTGCCCAAGCCCTGGAGCCGGGAGTTCGCGCCGCACTGAGAGAGGGTCAGCCCGTCTCGTTCGAGTATCAGTCGACGTGGGGGGAAACGGTCAAGAGCCGACTCGAGGAGTCGCTCGGATTGGAGCTGACCCCCGAGCATCGGAAGGGTGCCAGCCGGATCCTCCTGGGGGATCCATCGTTCGACTCGGACACTGCGCTCGTAGAGGTCTGGTTCGGACGATGCGAGGCGGCTGACGACGCGGAGATCCTCAAGATCCGCATCTACTCCTTCACCTTCAAACGCGACGGCCAGGAGTGGGGCCTTCTACGCGCAGCTCGCCTGGGGACCAGCGAAGGCCACTGCGGTGGAGCCTTGAACGAGCCGCAGCCCGTACAGGCATGAACGAGCGTGGGAGCTGCGTGCGAGCCACCACCCGACCATCCAGACATTGACTAGCCGCAGCCAATTTGGTGAAGATCGGTCCGGATACAACGTGGTTCGGGTCGTTGAGGTGACCGTCAGACCAGCGGCCCGTTGATCTTCGATCGCCGGATACTCAAACGAGAGGGATTATGAGCAAGGGAACATTGCTGGCCGCTGTGCTGCTCTTCGTGCCTGCCATGTCAGGCTGCGCGGGCCCCGAATCCGGGCAGGCAATGGTGCAGGAGGCAGATGTGCAGGCCGTCCAGGAAGCGCCGGAGTATTTCCTTCTGCGACCGGAAGTCGAGAAAGCCTACGGATACACTCACGCCATCAAGGTCGGTAACGACATCAAGATCTCGGGTGCCGTGAGCATGGATGACGAGGGCAATCCGACGGCCGTGGGCGATCTCGAGCAGCAGATGAAGAACGCGTACTCCGATCTGGGGGAAGTTCTCGAGCACTTCGGATACACCTTCGACGACGTGATCGTCGAGAACATCTTCACGACCGACATGGCCGGATTCCTCGAGGTCGCCGCGTATCGCGGATCCATCTACACGGAGCGGTTTCCGACGGGATCCTGGCTCGAGGTCAAGGGACTGGCCCTGCCCGAGTTCCTGATCGAGATCGAGCTGGAGGCGCACAGGTCCGAGTAAGACGTGACTGACGAGACACTGCCTGGGCAGACCCGATGACAGACCAACCAACACCTGAGGAGTAAGCCGTGTCCACCGAAGTGTCCTGGAATCTGCAATTGGCCGTCCGCGACGGCCGGCTCGAAGACTTCCGCTCGCTGATGCACGAGATGGTTGAGTCCACACGGGCCGAAGCCGAGGCCCAGGCGTACGAGTGGTTCATCACGGAGGACGGCACGGTTTGTCATATCAACGAACGGTACGCCGATTCAGATGCCGCGATGGTCCACCTGGGAGCGTTTGGCTCCAGGTTCGCCGAACGGTTTCTCGCGTGCGCCGAGCCTACCGGGTTCAGCGTCTACGGAGATCCGAGCGATGAGGTGCGCGCCGTGCTCGACGGCTTCGGCGCAGTTTACCTCGGTCCGTTCGGCGGATTCGCGCGCTAGTTCTGCGGACACAAGCAAAGGAGAGTTGATGAAGACGGACGCGATATGGCGAGTCGCTGCAACCATGGCGCTGTGCGCCACCTGCCTGACTCTCGCAGCGGGTTGCGCGGAAGATGCGGATCGAGGTGACTCAGATGCTCAGGCGCCCGTCGAATCCGCGGCGCTGCCCCAATGGACGTACGATTCCTCCATGGTCTTCCCCGGCGACGGCTCGCTGGTGCGCCCTGAGGACGGTATCGCTTTCCCGGACGGACGACTCATCGTGGGAGACCAGGTCCACGGCCTGCGCCTGGTCGAGCCCGATGGTAGCAGCGTCCCATTCGGTGACATGGTCGCGGCTGGATACACCCACGATCCACCGGAGCACAGCGGCGGGCCCAACGGTGTGTCGCTCGAGCCGGGCGGCACGCACCTGCTGGTCGCCGACATCTTCCATGGCGGGATCTACCGGGTCGACGTGGAGACCGGCGCGGCCGAAGAGGTCTACCAGCACCGATACGGCGTCAACACAGCGGTGCGCGACTCGCGCGGAGCGATCTGGTTCACACAGAGCGCACACAATACCCCGGAAGAGGGCGAAGCCCGCATGTGGGCCAACGTCGATGCTCCCGCTCCCGAGGGCGCGCTGCTCCGGCTCGGCTGGCAGGGCGATCGCTTCGACGATGAGGCCGAAGTCATGGTGGACTCGCTGTACTTCGGCAACGGCGTGGTCATCGATGAGGCGAGCGGTCACCTCTACGTGGCCGAGACGTTGGGACTCCGGGTGCTGCGCTATCGGGTGGACCTGGAAACCGGTCAGCTGAGCGAGCGGTCGGTATTCGTGGATGGGGTGGAGCCGGACAATCTGGAGCTGGACGGAGAGGGACATCTCTGGGTGGCCCTGCCGCTGTCGAACGGACTGCTCGTGGTCGACACGGAGACCGGCGAGCGTCACATGGCTTTTCGTTCTCAAACTCCCGCTCAAGAGGCATTGGCCGAGGAATTCGCCCGTCGTGGAGCGTCCGGGGAATCCCGGATGGAGCTGTTCGCGCCCCCGTGGTGGGACCCGCTGCCGGGCCTCGTCACCGGAGTAATCCTCAGCCCGGACGGTGGCCCGGTGTACCTGTCTGGAATCGGCAACGCCCTGGTGAAGCTACCCCGGTGACCGCGGCCTCAGTGCACGTAACTGCCGGCGTTCACATCGAACGTGCCGCCGGTAGCGTGGTCGGCCAGGCCGCTGGCAAGTAGTACCACGAGGGGTGTGAGGTCGGCCGGCTCGGTGAGGCGGTCGAGGGCCAGGTCGCTGGTCACCCGGGCCTCGCCGTGTTCGTCGATCACCTCCTGCGCCATCTCGGTGCGCACGAAACCGGGTGCGACGACGAAGGCACAGATACCGGCTTTGCCAAAAGCGCGCGCGATGCTGCGCGTGAGGGACACTACACCCCCCTTGGACGCCGCGTAGCTCATGTATTCCGGAGCGTCGCCCCGGAACGCTGCTCGTGAGGCGATGTTGATGATCCGGCCGCCGTCATGCTGCTGAAAGTGGTCGATCGCCAGGCGGCTCAACAGCTCGACCGCCCGCAGGTTTACAGCCATCGTCCGGCCCCAGTCTTCGCACCATTCATCCGTGGACATTCCAGCAGGCATCTTGAGCGCGATACCAGCGTTGTTCACCAATACGTCGAGGCGTTCGTAGGTTCCGACGACCTCGTTGAACAGCCGTTCACAGGATGCCGGATCGGCGAGGTCGGCCTGAAAGGCGCCGGCCTCGTGTCCGAGCTTCTCGACCAGGGCTTCGGTCGAAGCGCGATTGTGGTTGAAGTGTGCGGCGACGGTAGCCCCGGCTTCGGCGAGGCCCTCAGCCAGCGACCGTCCGATACCCCGGCTCGCTCCAGTTACGAGGACCGTTCTTCCTGTCAGATCGATATGCATGGACGACCCCTCTATCAGTGTAGCGGGTTCCGGTTACCCTTCCTGCTCAAAGTCCGCTTCGATGCCACCGAACCGCCTGGCGGCGAGATTGTAGAGAACGGCTCCGACGGCTCCGGCTACGAGTCCGAACAGCCCGAAGATGACCGGCATGCCGATCA